>CAJYRU010000001.1 GCA_913777295.1 uncultured Sphingomonas sp.
CCTTGGCGATCGCCTTGGGGTCGATCGCGCCTTCCAGCATGGTGAAAGAGGAGAAGATACGAAGCGGTACGAACCCGGAATGCGCCATGGAAGGAACGTAACCATCCGGGGATGATTCGACCAGTGCGCCCGTCCGGAACCGCGACGAACCACACCCGTTCCGAACGTATACAGGAGGTTCCCGATGACCGATTTCGCCCGCGATACCCGCAAAGCGGCCCCCGGATGGGGCTGGACGCTCGCCTATGGCATCGTGTCCGTGCTGATCGGCATCCTTGCCTTCGCCGCGCCATTCCCGGCGACGCTGGCGGCGACGATCGTGGTCGGCTTCCTGTTCCTGACAGGCGGCATCGCCTCGTTGATCGCGGCGTTCCGCAATCGCAGCGGACGGGGCTATGCGCTGTTCTTCGGGCTGCTGTCGGTCCTTGCCGGCGGCTATATGATCGTCCTGCCGGTCGGCGGCGCGCTGTCTCTGACGCTGATGATGATTATCTGGCTCGGCGCGCGCGGCGTCATGGAACTGGTGATCGGCATCCGCTTCCAACGGCTACGCGTCCCGATGCTGCTGCTCGGTGCGCTCAACATCGTGCTGGCGATCCTGCTCTACACGACCGTGCCGTGGTCGGCACTGACCCTGCCGGGCTATATCCTCGGCGCCAGCTTCCTGTTCGGCGGCGTCGTCGCGATCATGGGTGCGCTGCAAGACCGGCGGGAACAGGCGTCGTAACGATCAGCCTCTCCGGCTATTGGCGTAATTCCGCGCAGGCAGGGATACGGGCCGTACGGCATCGTCGGTGTCGCCCCAACGCACCGTACCCCCGCGCAGGCGGGGGTCCAGGGCCAAGTAACGAGCGTTAGCGTCTGGAACTCTGGACTCCCGCCTCCGCGGGAGTACAGAAAGGGAGAACTACCCCAACGCCGCGACAATCGCCCCTTCCAGCTCCTCGGGCTTCGTCGTCGGCGCGAACCGGGTCACGCTTCCATCCCGCCCGACCAGAAACTTGGTAAAGTTCCACTTTACCGCTTCGCTACCCAGCACGCCCGGAGCCGCCTTCTTGAGCGCCCGAAACAGCGGCGCAGCCTCCGCCACGTTCACATCGACCTTCGCGAACACCGGAAAGCTGACATCATAGGTCAGCGAACAGAATTGCGCGATCTCCGCCGCGTCGCCCGGCTCCTGCCCGCCGAACTGATTGCAGGGAAAGCCGAGCACGGCAAAGCCCTGCGCACCGAACTTCCGGTGCAGCGCTTCCAGCCCGGCATATTGCGGCGTGAAGCCGCATTTCGACGCGACGTTGACGATCAACAACACCTTGCCACGATCGTCCGCCAGCGTCGTCTCCGCCCCATCGGCGGTCCGCACCGGCAGGTCGTACAGGTCGCTCATTGCAGCACGCCGTCGTGCAACCGCACGACGCGGTCCATCCGTGCGGCCAGCCGTTCGTTATGCGTTGCGACCAACGCCGCCGACCCCTGCCCGCGCACCAGCCGCAGGAATTCGGCGAACACCACGTCGGCCGTCGCCTCGTCCAGATTGCCGGTCGGCTCGTCGGCCAGCACCAGTGCGGGCCGGTTCGACAGCGCCCGCGCCACCGCGACACGCTGCTGCTCGCCACCAGACAACTGGCTCGGCCGGTGATGCAGCCGCTTGGCGAGGCCCAGCGCGCTCAGCAACTCGGTCGCCCGCGCATCCGCCTCGGCCCGTTCCGCACGGCGAACCAGCTGCGGCAGCACGACATTCTCGACCGCGTTGAAATCGGGCAGCAGGTGATGGAACTGATAGATGAATCCCATCCGGTCGCGCCGCACCTCGGTCCGCCGGTTCGCCCCGGCCTTGGCCACCTGTTCGCCGCACACCAGGATTTCGCCCTCGAACCCGCCTTCCAGCAGCCCGACCGCCTGCAGCAGCGTCGACTTGCCCGACCCCGACGGCCCCAGCAGCGCGACGATCTCACCCGGCGCGACGGTCAGCTCGACCCCGCGCAGCACGTCGATCGTCGCCTCGCCCTGCGTGAAGCTGCGCCGCAGATTGCGGGTTTCCAGAACCGGCTCAGTCATAACGCAGCACCTGCACGGGGTCGGTATTGGCCGCCTTGAACGCCGGATACAGCGTGGCGAGGAACGAAAAGAGCAACGCGACCAGCGCGATGGTGACGATCTCCACCGGATCGACCTTCGACGGCAGCTCGGTCAGGTAGCGCATCGTCGGGTCCCAGATGTCGATCCCGGTCAGCGCGCCGATGCCGCCGACGATCTGCTGCCGGAACGCGAGGAACACGAACCCGAGGACCAGCCCCGCCCCGACGCCCAGCGCGCCGATCGTCGTGCCGACCGTCATGAAGATGCGCAGCAGGCCACCGCGCGTCGCGCCCATGGTCCGCAGGATCGCGATGTCGCGCGTCTTGGCGCGGACCAGCATGATGAGCGACGACAGGATGTTGAACACTGCGATCAGGATCAGGATCGACAGCACGGTAAAGGTCACGATGCGGTCGACCGCCAGCGCCTGGAACAGTTCGCCGTTCAGCTGTCGCCAGTCGACGATCTGCGCGCTGGCGACATATTTGCGCGCCAGCGGGGCGACGATCTGCTCCACCTTGTCCGGATCGGTCGTCTCCAGCTCGATCGACCCGACCGTATCCCCGCTCAGCAGCAGCGTCTGCGCATCCTCGATCGGCATGATGACATAGGCCTTGTCGAGGTCGTACACCCCGACCTCGATGATCGCGGCGATGCGATACGGCACCTGGCGGATCATTGTGCCGAACGGCGTCGTCGGCCCCTGCGGGCTGATGATCGTGATCTCGCTGCCGACCGTCACGCCCAGCGCCTGGGCAAGGCGGCTGCCGATCACCACATTGCCGCTGCCGGGCGTAATGCTCCTGAGCGACCCCAGCTTCACATTGTCGCGGATCGTCGGATTGTCGCGAATATCCTCGATGCGCATTCCGCGCATCAGGATGAATTCCGACCGGCCGTTATAGGTCGCGAACAACGGCTGTTCGATCAGCGGCGTCGCGCTGGTGACCCCCGGCGTGCGCTTGGCCTCGGCGGCGATGTTGCGCCAATCGGGCAGCTGGTTGTTATAGCCCTGGATCAGCGCATGACCGTTCAGCCCGACGATCTTGTCGAACAGCTCGGCACGGAAACCGTTCATCACGCTCATCACGATGACCAGCGCGGCGACGCCCAGCATCACCGCGACCAGGCTGATCGAGGCGACCAGGGCAATGAACGCCTCTCCCCGACCGGGAAGCAGGTAGCGGCGGGCGATCATCCGCTCGTAACGCGATAACAGCATAAGGGCGGTCGATGTCCTGACAGGCGAGCCGAAGTTGGCGCTGTAGGTAGGCGATGCCGCCTCTGCAATCCATGCTGTTGCGGAATCGACACATGGTTAGCAAAACCGTAGCAAACGTGCCGCTACCCCGGTGACAGATCGGCAGCGGCGTCCTACGACGTCCCCACGAAGCGCAGGCAATACAGGCCACGGTTCGGGGAGGCCAACCGGCTCCGCCCTGGAAGGGGGGAAGGGGCGTAGAAGCGGTGGCAACCAAGGGGGCTGACGAGCGATCGTCACGCAGGCGGCCGGGCTGGAAACAGTCCGGCCGTTTGCCGTTCGGGGCCTTTGCCTCGCACATCGCGACACCCGCAACCTTCCGCCTGCCGCCCCGCCTCCGCGATCGTCGCTCGACATGCCCGCCCGTGCCAACTTCGGCGCCCGGCGCAACCTTCCGCGACCCGTTTCCCCCTCCCCGACCAACCGCCACGAAACGCCCGATCGCGCAACCTTCGCCAACCTCTTGAAACTCTCCCCGAACGAACCATATCGGTTCGCGGGCGGTGCCTTCGGGGCCGCTCACGAACCGGCATCGCAGCATTGGATGCCGCTTTGGATCAACTCGCTTCGACGTGGAGGATTTGACATGCGTGCTTTCGATTTCACCCCCTATCGCCGCTCGACCATCGGTTTCGACCGCCTGTTCGACCTGCTGGAAAACAACACCCGCACCAACACCGGTGAGAATTATCCGCCCTTCAACCTCGAACGCGTCGCCGAGGATCGCTACCGCATCACGCTGGCGGTCGCAGGCTTCAAGCAGGACGAGGTGGAGATCACCGCCCAGCAGAACCTGCTCGTCGTGTCGGG
>CAJYRU010000002.1 GCA_913777295.1 uncultured Sphingomonas sp.
ACCTGATAGGTCGCCAGTGCCGACGCATCGGCAAAGGGTTCGTCGAACGCTGCGACCAGCGTGTCGATCAGTCCGAAATCGTCCGACCTGACCGTCCGCACCGCATGGTCGGTCGCGAACCGCCCCGCGACCAGCCCCGCCGGCCCGCGCTCGTCATGGCCCGCTTCGTCGAAGCCGATGGTGCAGGTCTGCACCGGCGACTTGCTGGCCTCCGCCATCAGGGCGACGACTGCCGACGAATCGACCCCGCCCGACAGGAAAGCGCCCAGCGGCACGTCCGCGACCATCCGCGACCGCACGCCTTCGCGCATCCGCTCGACCAGTTCGACCTGCAGGTCGCGCGTGCTGCCCTTCGCCCGCTTCGAAAAGTCGACGTCCCACCACCGGACCGGCTGCGGCACGCCCCGGCCGCGTTCGATCAGCAGGAAATGCCCGGCGGGCAGCTTCTTCACCCCCGCCACGATACAGGCGTCGTCGGGCACATAGCCCAGCGCCATATAATCCTCGATCGCCGCCACGTCGGGCGTGCGCCGCACCAGCGGATGGGCAAGCAGCCCCTTCAGCTCCGACGCGAACGCCACTGCTCCATCGGACAGCTCGACATAATGGAGCGGCTTTACCCCCATCCGGTCGCGGGCGAGGAACAGCGCCTGCCGCCCCGCATCATGGATGGCAAAGGCGAACATGCCGTTCAGCCGCGCCAGCATGTCCGGCCCCCATGCGGCCCAGGCATGGAGCAGCACTTCGGTATCGCCCTGCGTCCGAAACACCGCGCCCTTGTCCTGCAACTCGGCCCGCAGTTCGGCGAAGTTGTAGATTTCGCCGTTGAAGCTGATGACGACCTGTTCGCCCGGCAGCCCCATCGGCTGCGGACTGCCCGCGACGTCGATGATCGACAGGCGACGATGGCCCAGCCCCACGCCCGGCGCGGTCCACACGCCGGAGCCGTCGGGGCCGCGATGCGCCTGCACATCGGTCATCGCCGCGATCCGCGCCGGATCGACCGGCTTGGGGCAGGCGCTGTGATACAGGCCGGCGATCCCGCACATCTCAGCGCATCCCCGCGGCGCGGTCGGCGATCGCGTCGACCGGCCCCGCTGCATTCAGGAAATCGGCGATCGCCATCCTTGGATCGGCCCCACCCTTGCGCGCCGACAGCAGCACCGCGACCCCGCGCTGCGGCCCGCCGAGCAGCTTCGCCTTCAGCGTCTCCAGCTTCACCCGGTCCGCGCTGCCGGTCGTGATCGATCCGATACGATACCAGGTCGCGACCTCGCGCTCGACCGGGCCGGGTGCGGCCATGCGCAGCGACGCGCTGCCGGCGATCGGCGCAGTATCGGCGATCCGCACCCAACGGTCATTCTCGCGGATCGCGCCTGTTCCGAACCCTACCAATTCATGCCCCTCGCCCTGCGAACCATAGACCGCGACGACCATGTCGACGCTGCGGCCCCGTGCATCCCCATAGCGCCCGATCAGGAAATGGTCAGCGCCCGGAAAATTCGGCACCCACGGCTCGCCATCGACCGCCACCCGCTGCCATCCCGGCACCGTCGGCAATTCGATCCGCGCCGGCAGGACCTGTGCCCGCCGGTCGACGATCCAGCCCCATCCGGCAAAGCCGACCGCCACCGCCAGCACCGCCGCCGCCGCGAGCGAGCGGTCGGCAACGCGCATCGGCATCGCCTGCACGTCAGCCACGTCGAACCACGCCGCATCAGGATCACGGTCGAACCAGCGCCAACCGATCGCCAGCACCCCCGCCATGGTCAGTGCGAAGAAGACCCAGCCATAGACGATATGATCGAACCCGGTTGCCGCCTCGACCGAGGTCAGGTGCGCGGCATAGATCGTGCCCGCCGCGCGGATGCCGTTGGCGATCACCGGCACGATCAGCGCCACGGCCATGAACGCCACCCGCCGCCCCCACGCGACGTAGCAGACATTGGCGACCAGCGTGCCGTACGCGACCATCGCGATCACGAACTTCGACCCCGAACACGCCTCCGCCACTTCGAAATAGCCGTTGGGGATGGTGATGAGCACCCCGTCGACCGCCGCCGGCACGCCCAGCAGGTGCAGCAACGGCATGGTCAGCGACACCGTCGCCGATTGCAGCCACGGTTCCAGGAAGTCGCCGAACGGCACCAGGAAGACCATGTACGCCAGCGGAAAGGCGACACCCCGCGCCACCCGCGCGCCCAGCAGCGTGACCACCGCCCCCTGCAGCATCGCGACCAGCCCGGCATGACGGAAGAGCGCGACCGCCGCCGCCTCCCCGACCAGCCACATCGCCCCGCCAGCGGCAACGATGACGATCCCCGGCCACCACGCCTGCGGTGTCAGCTGCGCCAGCTCCCGCCGCCGCTGCCACACTAGCCAGCCGATGATCGGCGGCACGAACAGGCAATGGCCATAGGTGGTCGAGTTCCACCAGATGTCGGCCATGCCCGCAGCATCGCGGTGAAAGATCGCCAGCAACGCCACCCAGATGCCGCCCAGCGCCAGCAACGCCCGCCGCCACGCCGGATCGATCGCCACGCCGTGCCGGTCGAGCGCCATGCTGCTCATGCCAGCCCCAGCAGCCCGGCGAGCGGCGCAAGGCGCGCGTCCCAGCCATAGCGCGCGATCGTCCGCGCCCGCGCCGCCTGCCCCATTGCGTCGGCCGCAACCGGATCGGCCAGAACCTCTCCAATCTCTCTCGCGAATCCCTCTGGATCGTCACCAACGCGGATCGTGCCCTGATGGTCGATCCCTTCGGCGGCGGCAACCGAAGCGACCACCGGCCGCGCCATCGCCATCGCCTCCAGCACCTTGTTCTGGATACCCCGCGCCAGCAACAGCGGCGCGACGACGACGGCAGCCGCCGCGATCCAGCCGCGCACATCGGCGACCTCACCCGTGACGACCACCCGTTCGCCCGCCAGTGCGCGGACGGCTGCGGTCGGACTGCGCCCGACGATCGCGAAGCGCGCTTGCGGGATCAGCGGCAACACCTCGCCCACGAACCAGCGCACCGCCTCGACATTCGGTCGATAATCCATCTGCCCGGTAAACACGATCAGCGGCCCGGCCGCATCGACCGGCACGACCCCGGCGGGGTCGAAGAACGCCATATCGATCCCGTTCTCGATCGCAACGACGCGATCCGCCCCCGATGTCCGCCGGAACAGCGCAGCCTCGGCTTCGCTCACCAGCAACGACGCCCGCGCCAAGCCCGCGACCTTCGCCTCGACCGCCGCCAGCTTCGCCGCCTCGCGCCGCATCATCCAGCGCATCGGCCCCGTCGCATCGTCGGCGTAGGACGCGAACTTCGCCGAATCCATGTCGACGAAATCCATCACGAACGGCAGGTCGGCCGGCAGATACTGTGCCATCTGCCCCGAATAGACATAGACCGCAGCATAGCGCCGCGCGGCCAGCAGTTCCGCGACCGTCGCCCGCATCGCCGCACTGTCGAACGCGGCCTCCGACACGGTACGCCCGCGCGCCAGTGCCTCGATCGCCGCGCGCGCATTGCCCTTGCTCCGGCGCAATACCTTCACGCCGGCGCACCACTGCCCCAGCGCGTCCTCATGCCCCATGTCGCGCGGATCATCGGCGAACGTCGCCAGATGCACCCGTCCCAGCCCGCTCAGATGCCGCAGCACATGGTGGCTGCGCACCTTGTCGCCACGGTCGGGGGGATAGGGAACGCGGTGGGCGAGGAACAGGATATCGCTCACCCCAGCCCCTTCGCGATCAGCGGCCCGATGCGGTTGGCGACCGCCAGCGGCAGCTTCTGCCACGCCGCGATCTTCAGCCGGTATTTGGGGTTCAGCGGGCTGGCGTCACGTGGCGCCGCGCCATCGGCGGTCCAGGTCGGATAGCCCAGCGGCTCGCCGACAAAGCCCCAGTTCTTCTTGTACGCCGCCGGCCCCGTCCCGACCTTCGACCGCCCGAAATCGAACGCGCTGCAGCCCTTTGCGCGGGCATGGCGCATCAGTTCGAAATACATCCGCTCATTCGCGCGCAGCCCCCGCGCCGCCGCCGTGCCGCCCCCCCAATAGGGATAGACCGTGCCCCGCCAATAGACCGACAGCACGCTCGCCACCGCCTGCCCGCCATGCCGCACGGTCAAGACATCGGCGTCCTTGCCGAAGCGCGCGATCACCTGCTCGAACAACGCCTTGGGAAAGACCGGCGTGCCGAGATTGCGTACCGACGTCCCATAGACCCGGAAATGCTCGGCGAGCGCCATGCGGTCACGGCCGATCGCGATCTCGAACGGCTCGGCCAGTGCCTTGCGCACATCCGCCCGCTGCTTGCGCGGGATCGCCAGCAATTCGGCATCGTCATCGCCCGCCAGCGGCCGCACGAACCCGACATAGCGGGTGTCGTCCCACGTCCAGCCCGCGCCCTCGATCGGCACGCCGCCGCGCATCTCGATCGTCGGGCATCGCAGCTCTCGCGCCACCTCGACCGCCGCCGCCGCCAGCGCCGCGCCCGCCGCCGGATCGGTCGCCAGCACCCCGCCGCCGACCCCGAACCCGGTCGACACCAGCGCCGCCCCGAACAAGGGCGACCGTACATGCGTCAGCGGCACCACGCCCAGCAATTCACCACCGGCCTCAGCCACCAGCATCCGAAACGACTGCCCACAGCCCGCCGCCGTCGCCTCGCCCCACACCGGCAGGTGGAACGGAGTCCCCTGGGGGTGCGCCGCCACGAACGCCTCGACCGCCGCCCGCTCCGCCGGATCGGCCAGGTCGGCCAGCCGGATGATCGTCACAATGCGACCGCGCGCTCGGCGACGATCCGGTCCGCCCGACCCCAGGCATGATTCGCCATCAGCCGTTCCAGCTTCGCCGCCATCGCCCCCAGTCGCGAATAATGCCGCAGCTTCGACTTCAGCGGGGCATTCTTCACCCGCGGCTGGCCGGGATCGATCTCCCACGGATGGAAATAGAACATCGCCGGATGCGCCTGCGTACGGTTGCTGCGCACCACGGCATCCTCGACCACGCGGTTCGGCAGCAGGCGGAAGAAGCCGCCCCCCGCCGACACTTCGCGCCCCAGCACCTTCGCCAGCGTGATCGGCCATTCGATCAGGTCGGATCCCGCGACCGGCCGGTGCAGCATCCGCGGCGCATCCACCCAGCCATAATGGTCATGGGCGATCGGCGCCACCGACGAGGAATAGGCATAGCCCTCCTCCGCCAGCACGGTATGCGCCCATGGCGTGCGGGTATCGATCGAGAAACTCGGCGCGCGATACCCCGTCACCGCCTGCCCCCCGGCATCCTCCAGCGCCGCCCTCGCCTGCCGCAGATCAGCCCGGAACTGTTCGGCGGTAAAGGTGAAGACCCGCTTGTGATCCCAGCCATGGCTGGCCAGCTCATGCCCGCCATCGACGATCCGCCGCATCAGCGCCGGAAAGCGATGCGCGACCCAACCGAGCGTGAAGAAGGTCGCCTTGACCCCGCTCGCCGCGAACAGGTCGAGCACCGCGTCGGTATTCGCCTCAACCCGGCATTCGAGCGCGTCCCACGCGCCCCGGTCGATCACCGTTTCGAACGCGCCGACCTGGAACCAGTCCTCGACATCCACCGACATCGCATTGCGCATGGGCGACGGCACGCCGCGATCAGCCGGCGGCGCGGATCGACGACAGGTCGGGACGGCGCTGATCGCCCTCCACCCAGTCGACCAGCAGCGTCAGCACCCGGCGCAGCGCCGCATCCTGTTCCTCCAACCGATCCTCCAGCGCCGCGATCCGCGCGACCAGCGCGTCGCGGTCCGCGGTATCGACCGACGCGGGCGCATCGGCGACCGGCGCCGTCCGGCTCGGCGCATCGACCACCGACAGATGGATCGGACGCGGCGGCATCGGCGGCGGCGGCGGGGTCATCGGCAACGGATCGGCATCGACGATCGGCATCGCCTCAGCAACCGGCGCCGCCTCCGCGCGCGCGGCGGGTTCGGGTGCGTTGGCCCCCATCCCGTCACCGTCCAGATCCTCGATCACCTGTTCGACATCCAGGGACCCGAACTGTTCGATCCCCTCGATCGCGCCATAGAGCAGCACCCGCCCGGCCAGCTGGTTCAACCGGCGCGGCACGCCGCCCGACCAGTGATGCAGCGCGGCCAGCGCATCCGTGCTGAAGCTCGGTGTCCCGTTCCACCCGACGATGCCCAGCCGATGCTCCAGATACGGCCCGACCTCCTCGACGCCCATCGGGTCGAGGTGGTGCATCGCGATAACCCGCTGGCGCAGCTGCTCCAGCCGATCCGACCCGTGGAGCCGCTGGCGGAATTCCGGCTGGCCCAGCAGGAAGATCTGCAACAGCGCATAGCCGCCCGCCTGGAAATTCGACAGCATCCGCAGTTCTTCGATCGACCCGACCGGCAGCGACTGCGCCTCGTCGATCACCAGCAGCGTCCGCCGCCCCGACCGCGCGACATTGTGCAGGCCCCGCTCGATCCCCTCCAGCAGTTGCGCCTTGGTCAACCCGTGATGATCGACGTCCAGCCCGGCCGCGACCAGCCGCAACAGGTCGTCCGCCTCGATCTGCGTCGTCACGATGCGGATGACGTTCAACCGTTCCGGATCGATCGTCTGCATCAGGTGGCCGAGCAGCGTCGTCTTGCCCGTGCCCGGATCACCGGTGATGACGATGAATCCCTCGCCCTGGCTCAATCCATAGCCGAGATACGCCATCGCCTTGCGGTGCGTGGCGGTGTCGAACCAGAAGGCCGGATCGGGCGTCAGCTGGAACGGGCGACCGCTCAGGCCATAATGATTGTCGTACATCATCGTCTCCAATGGCCGGCTTGTACCCGCCAATCGGTTGAATGTTCGTTTATTTTAGGGCGAATTTACCCTGATCCGCTCCCGCCGGGTAGGGGCTGCACGAAGCCGCGACCGATGCCCCGCGCCGCATCAAGTAGGGCCGACGCGAAAATCCGCCCGTACCCCCGCGTAGGCGGGTGTCCAGGGTGACCGAAAGACGACCCTTGTGGCTCTGGACCCCAGCCTGCGCGCATACTGACATTTCTGCCGGTGTTTCGATCAGGTCCGGGCTGACGAACCGAACGTTGCCCCCTGGTCGATGGACACTCAGCACACTGGCCAACGGCCGCATCACCATCGTCATTCCCGCGCAAGCGGGAATCCATGAGCGCTGACGTACCGGCTGGAATTGCAACGCTGGCGCATAGGGACTCCCGCCTGCGCGGGAGTGACGATTGCGGAAGGTAATAGTCGTCCAGTGCGCCGACCGTCGCCCCCTAGAACCGGAACCCCACCGCCAGCAACGCCTGCGCGATCAGGTCCGACTGGCTGCGCTCGACATCATAGCCGTATACCCCGGCGGTCAGGCTGCCATAGGCCCGCCCAAAGCTGCGATAATAGCCGCCCTGCGCGCCGCCGCCCCATGCGTCCAGCCCGCCCTCGATCCCGCTCGCAAAGTAATTCGCGTACAGGTCGGCGCTGATCGACGAACGGCTGTCGA
The DNA here is from genome assembly GCA_913777295.1 of uncultured Sphingomonas sp. Lineage (GTDB taxonomy): Bacteria > Pseudomonadota > Alphaproteobacteria > Sphingomonadales > Sphingomonadaceae > Sphingomonas. Next base: position 7,494 of record CAJYRU010000002.1, read on the forward strand.
GCGCCCATTGGCCGAAGCCCTGGACATAATAGCTCTCGTCACGGGTGCGATAGATGACGGCACCCGGCACCGGCGGGATGTAATAGCGCCGGCTGGCGTAGCCCGCGCCCAGCCCCAGCCGGGTCGGCCCGCGCGTGATCGAATAGACCGCGTCGACGCCCTGTGCGCGGAACGTCGCGGCGCTGACCGACTGGAATACCGGGGTCAGGCAGCCGCCGGCGTTCGACGCGCCCTCCGGCGTCACGCCGCCACCGAACACGCATCCGCCATAGCGCGCACCGAACGGGTCTTCGCCGCCGATATAGTTGATCGGCAGCTGCGACAGCGATCCGGTAAGCTGCCGCCCGAACGTAGTCACGCTGTCATAGACGCCGACCTGCAGCGCCGATGCCGGACTGACCTGCCATTGCAGCGACCCGGTATAGCTCATCGCGCCGTACCGCCGCCCCAGCCGCGCCTCCAGCGCGGTACGGGGGCTGGGCCGCCACAACACGCCCGCGTCCCAGATGATGCCGTCGGTGTCGTACGCGATGCGCGGCGCCGATGCCGGATCGGTCACGAACCGTCCCGCCCCGTCGGTCACCGGAATATTCTGTCCATCCAGCAGTGGGTCGCGCTGCGTCACCTTGATCTTTTCATACCCGACCCCGCCGACTGCGGCCAGCGTGGGCGTGATCGGCAGCACGGCATCGACCCGGCCATAGGCGCCCTCGAACCGCTGGTCGAGCTGCCCGGCATCCTCGCGCACCCATGCGCCCGATACGGTGA
>CAJYRU010000003.1 GCA_913777295.1 uncultured Sphingomonas sp.
GGGCGCTGGCACCTGTCGCCGCAGTCCGGCACCGCGCTGGTCCGCGAGCTCGGCCGCATCGCCGGCCGGATCGACCGCGGCGCCACCATGGTCGAAATCGCCGGCAACCGCATCGCCACCGCACTCCTCGACGAACTCGACACGGCGACCCCGTGCGACACCCACCCCCGCCGCGTCGCCCGCCTCGGCACCGATCCCGACGATGCCGACCTGCGCATCGATGCCGCGCCGCTGTGGCGACGGGCCGAACCGGGCGACGATCCGGCGCTGGCCGACCTGCTCGCCGACGATCTTGCCGCATGGAGCCGCGCGTGCGCCGGCTGGTAACATTTTCCTGCGCAGGCGAAACGCTGGCGGGCACGCTCGACGAAGCGCCCGGCACGACCGGGCTGCTGATCGTGTCCGGTGGCAACGAACTGCGCATCGGCGCGCATCGTGGGCAGGCGCTGCTCGCCGCCGCCATTGCCGCCGCGGGCTATCCGGTGATGCGCTTCGACCGGCGCGGGATCGGCGATTCGACCGGCTGCAACGAAGGCTTCCGTGCGAGCGGCCCCGACATCGCCGCCGCCGCCGCCGCCTTGCGCGAACACACCGGCATCACGCGGATGGTGGCGTTCGGCAATTGCGACGCCGCGACCGCGCTGGCGCTGTTCCACGAACAGGCCGGCATCGACCGCCTCGTCCTCGCAAACCCCTGGATTGTCGAGCCTTCGGGCGACCTGCCGCCCCCCGCGGCGATCCGCGCAACCTATGCCGCGAGGCTGTCTTCGCCCGCGCAATGGCGACGCCTGCTGACCGGCGGCGTCAACTTCCGCCGCCTGGCGCAAGGTTTGGCAACATTGGCAAAGCGTCGCCCAACCCAAACCGAACTGGTCCGCAGCTTCACCGCCGCCCTGACCTCAGGAACCCCCACCGACATCCTGCTGGCGACCCGCGACCACACGGCGGTGGCATTCCTCGATGCGTGGCACCTTCGCCACCTTACCGCCCTGCACCACCGCGACAGCGACAGCCACAGCTTCGCCCGCCCCGGCGACGCCGACTGGCTGCGCGACCGCCTGCTGGACGTCCTCAGTCGAGATTAGGCCGCAACCACCGCTCCGCCTGCTCGAGGCTGACTCCGCGCCGACTCGCATAATCCTCCAGCTGGTCCCGCCCGACCCGCGCCACCCCGAAATAGGCGCTGTCGGGATGCCCGAAATAGAAGCCCGAAACCGCCGCGGTGGGCAGCATGGCGAAGCTGTCGGTCAGCGTAATTCCAGTGGCTTGGCCGGCGCCCAGCATGTCGAACAGGATCGGCTTCTGGCTATGGTCGGGGCACGCCGGATAGCCGGGTGCAGGGCGGATGCCGCGATATTGCTCGCGGATCATCGCCTCGTTGGTCAGCTGTTCGTCCGGCGCATAGCCCCACAGGTCGGTCCGCACATGATGGTGCAGCCGCTCGGCGAACGCCTCGGCCAGTCGGTCGGCCAACGCCTTCAGCAGGATGTCCTGATAATCGTCATTCTCGGCCTTGAACCGGGCGATATGCGGATCGATCCCGTGGATGCCGACCGCAAAGCCGCCCATCCAGTCCCCCGCCGGATCGATGAAGTCGGCAAGGCACATATTGGCCCGCCCCTCACGCTTCTTCACCTGCTGTCGCAGGAACGGCATCCGGATTGCGTGGGTAGCGTGGGTCGTCTGCATCGGCGTCGCAAAGTCGTGCGGCACGCCCGACAGCGGCGACACCCGGCCCGCCTCCATCGCCGGCTCCAACTGCTCGGCGGGCACGTCTACGATCACGTCGTCGCCGTCGCGCCGGCAATGCCACAGCGCCGCAACTCCGCGTGCCGTCAGCCATTTCTCGGCAATGATGCGGTCGAGCATCGACTGCGCATCGGCATAGAGCGACGTCGCACTCTCGCCCACGACCTCATCAGTCAGAATGGCAGGGAAATTCCCGGCCAGCTCCCACGCACGGAAGAACGGCGTCCAGTCGATATAGTCGCGCAGGTCGGCCAGGTCCCAATCGTCGAACACATGCCGGCCCGGCTTGGCGGGGGCAGCCGGCTTCTGCGCGAAATCGACGACCGCCGCATTGGCCCGCGCCTCGGCGATCGGGGCGAGGTCGCTCTGCCCCTTGCCCGCGCGCGCCATGCGCACCGCCTCATATTCCGCCGCGACCTGCCCGACATAGGCGTCGCGGCCGGTATCGCTGACCAGCGTCGTCGCCACACCCACCGCGCGGCTGGCATCGAGGACATGGACAATCGGCCCGTCATAGGCCGGCGAGATGCGCAGCGCGGTATGGACCTTCGACGTGGTCGCCCCGCCGATCAGCAGCGGCATGGTCATGCCCGCGCGCTTCATCTCCTCGGCCACCGTCACCATCTCGTCCAGCGACGGCGTGATCAGGCCCGACAGGCCGATCATGTCGGCGTCATTCTCGTTCGCGGCTTCGAGGATTTTCGTCCACGGCACCATCACGCCCAAGTCGACCACATCGAAGCCGTTGCACTGCAGGACGACGCCGACGATGTTCTTGCCGATGTCATGCACGTCGCCCTTCACGGTCGCCATGATGATCTTGCCCTTGCCCTTGGCGCCCGGTTCCTTCGCCGCCTCGATGAAGGGAAGCAGGTGCGCCACCGCCTTCTTCATCACCCGCGCCGACTTCACGACCTGCGGCAGGAACATCTTGCCGCTGCCGAACAGGTCGCCGACGACGTTCATCCCGTCCATCAGCGGCCCCTCGATCACCTCGATGGGCCGGGCGAATTGCTGACGGCATTCCTCGGTATCGTCGACGACATGCGCGTCGATGCCTTTGACCAGCGCATATTCTAGCCGTTTGACGACCGGCAGCGAGCGCCACTCGGCGGCGGCCTTTTCGGCGACAGCGTCGGTGCCCTTGTACTTTTCCGCCAGTGCGATCAGCCGCTCGGTCGCATCCGGATCACGGTTGAGGATGACGTCCTCGCACGCGGTGCGCAGGTCGGGGTCGATCGTATCGTACACGTCGAGCTGCCCGGCATTGACGATCCCCATATCCATCC
>CAJYRU010000004.1 GCA_913777295.1 uncultured Sphingomonas sp.
ACGCCCAACGACAATGTCGTCGAATATACGTCGGAGCTGGAGGAGGTCGATGACGACCATCACCAGCATCAGGTGCATGTCCCGAAGGCCGATACGATGGACCAGTGGGGGTCGGGCTTTGGCGGCCCGCAGACCATGCCGAAACCGTCGCCCGATGCTGGGCTGTGGCAGGCGGCGGTGGTGTAACGGCGATGGCGCTGTACGAACCCTTCCCGAACTATATCTGGAACCTGTCGGTTGCGATTGCGATGGAGTCGGGCGCACAGCTCGGCGAGATCATCGATATGTGCCAGCCGCTGAAGGATGCGGCGGCCCGTGGTGCCGACGCCGGCACGCCGCAATTCATGGCGGCATGGGCATCGGTCGGCGAGAAGCTGATCGGGCTGGCCGCCGAGGACGAGGCGAAGGGGCGTGCCTTTTCGGCGTCCAACAAGCTGGAGCGGGCGTCGCTCTATCTCTTCACCGCCGAACGGATGCAGGGGCATGGCGCGCCGGGTCGCAAGGAAACCTATGCCCGGGCGAGGGAAGCGTTCGATCGGTCGACGGTGCTCGGGCAGCTGAACCGCGAGCGGGTGGAGATCCCGCTCGAAACCGGCACGATGCCCGCGCTCTATACCCGGGCACCGGGCGAGGGCCGAAAGCCGGTCGTGGTGTTCTGCAACGGTCTCGACAGCTGCAAGGAGCTGTTGTTCTGGACCCGCCTGCCGCACGAACTGGCGCGGCGCGGCATCTCGACGCTGTGCGTCGACCAGCCCGGATCGGGCGAGGCGCTGCGCCTGCAGGACTTGGCCGTCGATCCGCACAGCGAACATTGGGCGAGCAAGGCGGTCGACTGGCTCGAAGCACGGGACGATGTCGATCCGCAGCGGATCGGCATGACCGGTATTTCGCTGGGCGGTCATTTCGCCCCGCGCGCGGTCGCCTATGAACCGCGCTTCGCCAGTGGCGCGGTATGGGGTGCAAACCATAATTGGCGCGAGGTGCAGGACAAGCGCATGGCGCGCGAGGGCGAGAACCCGGTCCCGCATTACTGGAAGCACGTCCACTGGGCGTTCGGTGCCGCCGACCAGGACGATTTCCTCAGCCGTTCCGAGGCAATGAACCTCAACGGGCATATGGATCGCATCCGCGTGCCGTTCCTTGTCACGCACGGCGCCAACGACCGCCAGATCAGCGTCGCCTATGCCGACGACCTCTACGACCAGCTGGTCAATTCGCCCCGCCGGGAAAAGGTGATCTTCACGGCGCGCGAGGGCGGGGTCGAGCACGTCGGCGCCGACAACATGGCCTATGGCCGCGACCTGCTCGCCGACTGGTTCGCCGAAACGCTTGGGGATGCCACCGCATGACCCGCCGCATCCTCGACCTGTCGATCGCGCTCGATCCCGATGTCGTTACCGATCCGCCGTTCATGCGCCCGACCATTACCCGCCAGACCCATGCCGAGACGGTCGCCGAGGCGGCGATGTTCTTTCCCGGCATCACCGCCGACAAGATGGCTGGCGGCGAAGGCTTTGCCGCATCGGAGACGCTGACGCTCAGCACCCACAACGGCACGCATCTCGATGCGCCTTGGCATTATCATCCGACGCAGGATGGCGGAAAACCGGCGCTGACCATCGACGAGGTGCCGCTCGACTGGTGCTTGCAACCCGGCGTCAAGCTCGACTTCCGTGCATTTCCCGACGGCCATGTCGTCACGGCCGCCGAGGTCGAGGCCGAACTGGCGCGCATCGGCCACACACTGCAACCGCTCGACATCGTGCTGGTCAACACCGCTGCCGGGGCGGCACTGGGCCGGCCCGACTTTTTGGGGAAGGGCTGCGGTATGGGCTATGAGGCGACCATGTACCTGACCTCGCGCGGGGTCCGCGTCACCGGCACCGATGCGTGGAGCTGGGACGCACCGTTCAGCCATACCGCCGCCAAAGTCGCGGAAACCGGCGACTATTCGCTGGTATGGGAAGGGCACAAGGCCGGGCGCGACATCGGCTATTGCCACATGGAGAAGCTGACCAATCTGGACCAGCTGCCCGCTACCGGCTTCACCGTGTCGTGCCTGCCGGTCAAGGTGAAGCGCGGATCGGCGGGGTGGTGCCGTGCCGTCGCGATCTTCGAGGACGCAGCATGAAGCTCGCGACCCGCGCCGATGGCAGCCGCGACGGCACGCTGGTCGTCGTATCGGGCGATGGTGCACGCGGCCTGCCCGCCGGCATGACGCTGCAGGCGGCACTCGACGACTGGAGCCGGACCGAACCGGCGCTGCGGGCGCTTTCCGAGCGGTTGGCGGCGGGACAGGGCGAGCCGCTCGAACCCGCCACGCTGCTCGCCCCGCTGCCCCGCGCCTGGCAGTGGCTCGATGGTTCAGCGTTCTCCACACATGGCCAATTGATGCAGCAGGCGTTCAAGCTGCCGCCGATCGAGACGGACAGGCCGCTGATGTACCAGGGTATGTCGCACCGCTTCCTGTCGGGCCGCGAGGATGTGCCGTTCCCGAGCGAAGCCGATGGCATCGATTTCGAAGGCGAGTTCGCGGTCGTCACCGGCGATGTGCCGATGGGCTGTACGCCCGACGACGCGCTGGGCCATGTCCGCCTGGTCCTGCTCCTCAACGACTGGTCGCTGCGCACCATCGCTCCGGTCGAAATGAAGACCGGCTTCGGGTGGGTCCAGGCCAAGCCCGCCTGCTCGGTCGCGCCCTATGCGGTGACGCCGGATGCATTGGGCGAGGCGTGGCGCGAGGGCCGCGTCTGCCTGCCGCTGACCGTCGAGATCAACGGCACATGGTTCGGTAGTCCCGTGGGCAATGCGATGGCGGTCGGCTTTCACGACCTGATCGCCCATGCCGCCCGCACCCGCGACCTGCCGGCCGGGACCATCATCGGATCGGGCACGGTGTCCAACGCCGACCATGCCGAGGTCGGGTCGACCTGCCTGTCCGAACGCCGTGCCATCGACGCGATCGCCGGACGGCCGATGACCCCGTTTCTCCGCTTCGGAGACCGGGTGACGATGTACGCAGGCGATAGCTTCGGGCGGATCGATCAGCAGGTCGTCGCCGCATGACAGACGACAGGACACCATAGCGCCAACCCCGCCACCGGCACGGACGATGCCGGGGCGGACATCATGGGAGAAGGACGATGCGAATGAACGATCAGCCCGGCCGACGCCGGTTCGACGATGCGCGCTGTGCCGCCATGGCGCTCACTGCGCTCACCGCCCTCGTTGGATCATTCTGGATGGCCGGCATCCTGTTCTGATGTGCCTGCGCAGGGTCGCTGCGGCATTGCTGCTGGCCGGCAACGCGTTGGCCGCCGCACCGCCCCGTCCCGAGATTCGCGTGGCGACGGGTGTCCTGCGCGGGACGACGACCGATGGTGTCGCGTCCTTCCGCAACACTCCCTATGCCGGCGCGCCGATCGGCCCGTTGCGGTGGCATTCGCCCGAACCGGCGCTGCCGTGGAAGGATGTCCGCGACGCTACCCGGTCCGGCCCTGCCTCTTACCAGGAACTGGTCAAGCCATGGGACGTCTATGGTCCCGAGTTCATCGAGCCCGGCCCCGTCAGCGAGGACTGTCTGACGCTCAATGTCTGGAAACCCGTGACGGCGAAGCGGGCGTTGCCGGTCTATGTCTATATCCATGGCGGCGGGTTTCGCGGCGGATCGGGCGCGCTGCCCATCTATGACGGCGCGATGCTGGCGCGGCGCGGGGTGGTGGTCGTGACGATCAACTACCGGGTCGGGGTGTTCGGTTTCCTCGCGCATCCCGCGTTCACAAGGAATCCGCTCGGCGGTCGTCAGGCAATTTCGATATCAAGGACCAGATCGCGGCATTGCGCTAGGTCCACGAGAATATCTCCCGCTTCGGTGGCGATCCAGCGGGGGTTACCGTCGGCGGCGAATCCGCGGGGGCGGCATCGGTCAACATCCTGATCGCATCGCCGGCGGCCCGCAGCCTGTTCGCGCGGGCAGTGTCGATGAGCGGTCCGGTGCTGGGCGGCTCGATGGAAACCCTGTCGGAGAGCGAGCGGACCGGCAGCGCGGTCGTCGATCGCCTGGCGAACGGCTCGATCGCGCGGTTGCGCGCAATGTCTGCCGACGACGTGCTTACCGCGACCAGGGGGGCACCGGGCACTCCGCCTGCGCGCTTTCCCTTCGTGCCCAATGTCGACGAGACGATCGTTCCGGTCGATCCATCGGCACGCGGCGTCGCGATCGCGTCGACGGTGCCGGTACTGGCCGGCTACAATGCGGCCGAGATGCTCGATGCCCGCGTGCGGACGCCCGACGCGTTCCGGGCGGCGGTGGCGTAGCGTTATGGCCGCTTCGCCGATCGCTTCCTGGCGCTCTACTCCCATGCAACCGAGGCCGAGGTCGCACAGTCGCACGCGTTGCTGAACCGCGACCGGTACATGGCTGCGCTTCTGCTGTGGGGGCGGGACCGGGTCGGGGGCACCGGGCAGGCAATCTACCCCTATCTCTACGACCATCCCTATCCCGCGATCCGTGGCGGGCGCAGCTTCGGCGCGTTCCATTCGTCGGCGCTGCCCTATATCTTCGGCACGCTGGGACAGGGCGACCGGATATTCGATGCGCGCGACCAGGCCGTATCGCGCCGGATGCAGGACCATTGGGTCGCCTTCATCGCGACGGGCGATCCGTCGACCGGCGGCAGGCGGTGGCCTAGGCTGACCGCCCGCTCGACGGAGGTCGAGGGGCTGGGCGATACGCTTGGCACGCGCCCGGTGGTATCCTCACCGGAACGCCTGCGCCTGTTCGAGGCCTATGTCGCCGCGGGCAACGCGATCGGACTGATCTGATGCGAAGAGCGGCGGCGCGACGTTCGCGCCGCCGCTGTCCCGATGCGTTGCCGTGCTTGATTATCGCACCGAACCTTGTACGAACTACCGAACAAAATAGCGGGCGCGGACTCGCCAGGCATACGGGTGCGGTGCGCACCACGGGGCCGTAGAATGGGAGAGGGTCCTATGTCTGCGGTATATCCATTATCCACCTGCATCGAATGGCAGTTCGCCGAAGTGGGCGACCTGGCCCAGCGGCTGCGTGCCGCGAAGAACGCAGGATTCGAATTCGCCGAATTCCACCTGTGGCGCGACAAGCCGATCGAGGCGATGGCATCGGCGCTGGACGAAACCGGTATGCGGCTGACCAGCCTGTGCGTCGATCCGCGCCGCTCGATCGTCGACCCGGCCGAACGCGACGCGATGGTCATGGCGGTGCGCGAGACGATCGACGCCACCACGATCCTCGGCAAGCCGAACCTGATCGTCGCATCGGGCTTTCGCGTAGAAGGACTGAGCGAGGAAGAGCATTTCGCCAACGCCGTCACCGCCCTGCGCGCTGCGGCCGATGCGGCCGAGGAAGCGGGCGTCATGCTGCTGCTCGAACCGCTCAACACCCGGCTGTTCGCAACCATGTATCTGGTCAGCACCAAGCTCGGCCTCGATCTGGTCGAAGCGGTGAACAGCCCGAACCTGCGCCTGCTCTACGACATCTGGCACAGCGCCGTGATGGGCGAGGACATGGCCGAAGTGCTCTCCGGTCGCATCCACCTGGTCGGCCATGTCCAGGCCGCCGACATGCCTGACCGCAACGAACCCGGCACCGGCACGCTCGACTGGGCAGAGGTCATGCGCACGTTGCGCGCGGTGGGATATGACGGGGCCATCGGCCTCGAGTATTTCCCGACGATGCCGATGGCGCAGTCGTTCGATCAGTCGCGGCGAATGCTCGCCGACTAAGGCAGGCGCCGCCCGCCTTTACTTCCGGCGCGGCCAACCGCGCCTCATCCGTTGCGGAAGCCATTCATGCACAGCGATCAATTCGCGATGAGCCTCGATCTCATCAATCGCCATTACCAGGAACCCAACCGGAACCGGTATGAGAGCAAGTATTTCTGGGAGGAACTCTACCCGCTGATCGGCGCGTCGGGGTTTCGCTCGATCGAAATCCCCTATGAGCCGGTGTGGCAGTTCGGCGGGCGCAGCGGCGTGCCGATGAACCGCTACTGCATCAACACCAAATATGAGAATGCCGACAACTATCGCGCGGCGCTGGCGAAGGGGGATGTCGACCGGGTGGTCGGGGTCACGTTCGATCCCAACCTGTTCATGCGCAATGCCAACCTCGACTTCTATTTCGGGGCTACCGGGCATTTCGCGGGTGAGGCGCTGGGCCATGCCGCCGATCTCGGCGCCGACTATTTCGCGATCAGCCCGTCGGCCTTTTACGGGCGCATCGCCCATTATCACCCCGACCTGGCGGACCGGCTCGAAGCCTTTACCGACCGGGTGGTAGCTTTGCTCGAAGGGCTGACGGCCAAGGCCGAGGCGACGGGCGTCGCGTTGGTGCTGCGCAACGAATATTGGAGCGTGTTCCGCGGCGAACGCATCCTCGCACTACTCGACCGGCTGCCTGCCGGCGTTAGGGTCGATGTGGACGCCGCCCATCTGACGATCGCCGGGATCGACCCGGCGGCGTTCATCACCGCGCACCGCGATCGCATCGGCTGCGTCCATCTGACCGACACCGCCTTCGTCGACGATGCGGAAACGTGGAAGACGCCCAACCCGGAATTTCCCGCGCACCGCGCGACGCAGGTGTTTCGCGATCCTGGTACCGGCAAGGTCGACCTGCCCGGTATCGTCCGCCTGCTGGACCAACTGGGCTATGCCGGGCCGGTCGTCTGCAGCGCCCGACAGACGCGCGACCCGTTCCGCGCGCTGCTGCGTACGCGCGCGCTTCTGAACCATTTGCAGAATTAAGCCGGACGGAGTCTCCGCGATGCCCAACATCCGCTATGCCAACATGTGCCACTGGAAGACCATTCCCTATCGGAAGATCGATAACTTCCGCGAATTCTATTACGAGGACAAGACCAACACCGCCTATTACTCCGACTGGGACACGATCCTGAAATATCAGGCTGCGCTCGGTTTTGACGGGATCGAGATCGCGCCGTGGGACCTGGCCGATATCCTGCCGTTGTTCGGATCGCCCGAGAATTTCACCGCCTTTGCCAAGGATCGCGGGGTCGAGGTGATCGGTATGTTCCACGGCGCGCACGCTTCGCACCAGGCGGACCATTTCGACGAGGCGGTCCGTTCGGGGCGTGAGGCGGTCGACACGATCGTGAAGTTCGGCGGCAGCTACATGAACACCTGCCCTACGCAGAATTATTACGGATCGGGTCCGCTGACCCGTGAAGAAGTGCAGCAATGCGCCCAGGTCATGAACGAGATCGGTCGCTACGCTACCGATCACGGGGTAAAGATCGGGCTGCACAACGAGTTCTTCTGCGCGATCAACCTGCCCAACCACCGCGAACTGATCGAATCCACCGATCCGCGCTATGTGCATTACTGCCTCGACACCGCGCAGGTGGCGATCATGGGCGAAGATTTGCTGACCTTCTACCGCGACTATCGCGACCGCATCAGCACCTTCCATCTGAAAGACACGGCGTCGGAGCGCCAGCCCGACAGCGTGCGCTATGCGCAGGACCCGGAGATCACGGATGACGGCACGCGCTGGTTCTGGGAACCGGGGCTGGGCACGCTCGACCTGGCGGGCCTGTACCGCCTGCTGAAGGAGGACGGGTTCAAGGGCTGGATGTCGATCGAATATGACGGGTCGCCCGACCTGCTCGCATCGATGGCACTGACACGCTACCATCTCGATACGGTACTGCGGCCGATCTACGATTGAACGATCGGGGGAAGCATCGGCCAGGCCGAATTGCTTCCCTTTGATCGGAACATGCGCCGCGAGATTCTGACGAATCGTGGGCAGGCGACGCTAAGCCGACCATCGCTGATGCCGACCACTGCCGTATAGCCGGCGGCTTCGTATCGTCGGGATCAGGACCGGCAGCGCCCCCCTTAGCTACTTCGACGGTAGGCAGTACGACCTGAAACACGACACTGTGTTCAGTTGATTGGCTCAACTTGCGCATTTGCACTACGTGCCGTGCAGCACGTTTGGTGCCTCGGCGTTTGGTGCAGAGACATGCGCACGCGCAATCCGGGCGGCTATGCTGCCGATCGGTGCAAGAATGCTTGCATGAAAAAACCCCCCGGCGCTGCCTCACTCCCTCCTTTCCACCATCGCCCCTGTCGCGACGATCCTCGTTTTGCCTTGCTTGGTCCTTTTCCTCGCCGAACCCGTCGGACGGTAGTCAGCTACTGTCCGTACCGCAGGGTGCGCCTTTCACGGACTACTCACCGTATCGACTGACCGGCGTGGCGACGCGTCAAAGGCCGCTTGACTCGCCAATTAAGAGAATTAGAGTAACTGTTCTACTAATGTGATGCGGGAAATTACCCGCACGCGAAAGGGAAGGGGATTATGCAGAATCTTGCGTTCAAGTCGCTCCTGCTCATTGGCACCGTGGCGCTGGCAGCTCCGCCGGCTTACGCCCAGCAGACGTCCCCGACCTCGACGCCGGCAGACGCCCAGGCCGTGCCTCCGGTTTCCGATCAGGCCGACATCGAAGAGATCATCGTAACCGCACAGAACCGCGCCCAGAACGTGCAGGATGTGCCGATCGCGATTCAGGTGCTGTCCGGCGACACGCTGGAAAAGGCCGGTATCGCGGATATCAGTGGAATTCAGCAGCTGGCGCCTGCGGTTCAGATCGTTCAGGATACGAACCTCACCCGCGTGACCGTTCGCGGTGTCGGCACCAACGACAATGCCGAGACGCAGGACTCCTCGATCGCAGTCAACATCGACGGTGAATATATCAACCGTCCGACCGTGCTCAACGCGGCGCTCTTCGACCTTTCGCGGGTGGAAGTGCTGCGGGGTCCGCAAGGAACGCTGTATGGCCGCAATTCGACGGGCGGCGCCATCAACTTCATTACGCGCAAGCCGGGCAAAGACTTGGGCTTCAACCTGACGGCGTCCGCTGGTAATTTCGACAGCGTGCTGGTGCAGGGCGGCATCGACCTGCCGTTCGGCGAGATTGGCGGCATCCGTGTCGCCGGAACCTATTCGAAGCGGGACGGCTATTTCTCGCATCCCAACCTTTCGATCCGCACCGGCGACGACTACACCCGCGGCGGCCGTGTTAGTCTCAGCCTTCGTCCCGTCGATGCCCTCACCATCGATGCGGCGGTCGAGCATGTGGAATCGAACCGTCGCCTCGCGGCCAATGCCTTCGTCAACTATAATTCCGGCCTGGGCTACAATCCCGCTCTGGTGCCGGGGGCGTCGTGTACCGGGAACGGTTTCGTGCGGGTCGGTGCCGACCCGCGCCTGACGGTGTGCATTCCGCAAAACACCAACGGCCTCTCGACGATTGATCGCAGCAACTATATCGCTCCGGCGCGCAGCCCAAGCATCCAGCAGCAAAGCACAACGGCAGTTCGCGGTCGCGTGTCTTATGACTTCGGTCCTGCGATCCTAAGCTACACCGGCGGCTATCGTACGACCGACGAGAGCTTTGACGCTGCACTGGCCCCGGCCTATCTCTTCAAGAACTTCAGCAACGATGTTGACACGCAGAGCCACGAAGTTCGCATCAACGGCGGCGTGCCTGGCGGCATCCAGTGGCAGGGCGGCGCCTTCCATTTCAAGGAAAAGCTGGACATCGAGCGCGGCCTGTTCAACGGCCCGCCGTTCCTGCCCGCATTTCTGCTGGGCGCCAATGGCGGCTACATCAACTATTTCGACCGCACGGTCGACAGTTCGAGCTGGGCAGTGTTCGCGCAGACCGACATTCCGCTGACCGACACGCTCACGGTCGTCGCCGGCGGGCGGTACACCTGGGACAAGCGGAGCGGGGTGTTCAACATCTTCGGCAGCGGGATCGGCAACCCCAACTCGCCGCTGAACAACACCGGCCCACGTCGGGTAACGGCGACGCCGCTCGCCGTCCAGCGGCCGAGCGCGAGCGCGGAGAAGTTCACCTGGCTGGCGGGACTGAACTACGAGCCCGATGCGAACACCCTGATTTACGGCAAGGTGTCGACCGGCTTCAAGGCAGGCGGCTTCGACTCGGTCGGCTCCTACGCGCCGGAGAGCAACACCGCTTATGAGGCCGGGATCAAGCGCAGCCTTGGCGGGGGTTCGGTGAACTTCATCAACCTTTCAGGCTTCTATTATAACTACAAGGACCTGCAGGCATCGGTTCTGCTGGACAATTCGCTTGGCGGGCAGGTGTTCAACGCGGGCAAGGCACGCATCTGGGGCATCGAGCTCGACGCGTCGCACAAGGTATTGCGGAACGGTCGGGTAACCATCAGCGTCAACTATCTGAACTCAAAGTATCAAGACTTCCTGGCCTCGTACGCGGTCTATTGCGCGTCGACGACCCTGGCCAGCGGGTGCAACAACATCACCGGGTTGGGTGACATCGACTCGAATTTTCAGGCGGCGCCTATCGTGCAACCCAACCTCGCCGGCAACCGTCCGCCGCAGTCGCCGCGCTGGGTGCTTGCCGCTGGGTACGATCATAGCTTCAGCCTGGGCGATGCGGGCAGCATCACGCCGAGCGTCTTCTCGCGCTACAAGAGCTCCTATTTCCTCGACATCTTCAATTTCCGGGATTCGCAGCAGAAGGCGTTTTTCCAGACCGACGCCAGTATCGAATGGCGTTCGCCCGATGACAGGGTCGGCGTGCAGGCGTTCGTCCGCAATATCGAGGACAACCAACCGTTGACCTATGCCAATTTCACGGCGGCGGGGAACGACGACATCTACACCTGGCAGTTCGGCGCGCCGCGTACGTACGGTGTACGCCTCAACCTCAACTTCTGACACCATGGGGATCGCCCGGCCGCCGGTTGGCCGGGCGCCTTCCGCTAGCCTAGCCTTAGCGGTCGACGCTATCGATGGCGATGACGCAAGCGGCCGCGGGACAACCCATGTGCCGCGCATCCTCGTTGCCGGCTCTTTACGCAACCTTATCGTTCCGGAGAAAGACGGAAATGACTTCCCAGATCAAGCGCGGCGTGAGCCTCTACAGCTTCCAGGAAGAAATGTTCTTGGGCAAGATGAGCATCGAAGACTGCGTGGCCTTTGCGGCGTCGATCGGAGCTCGCGGGATCGAGATCCTGCCCGAGCAGAACATGCCCAATTTCCCCGATATCGGCGATCGCGAGATTGCCTGGTGGCGTGAACTGATGGCGAAGCACGGCACCGAGCTGACGTGCTACGATATGTTCCTCGACACCAAGCTGCGCAAAGATCGGCTGATGAGCGATGACGAGCAGGTTGCGTCGATCCGCCGCGACCTCGTGCTGTGCAATCGTCTGGGCATCCGCAACATGCGCGTGCTGGTGTTCGTGCGCCCCGATATCCTCGAGCGCTGTGTCCCCTACGCCGAGGAGCTCGACGTCCATATGGGCGTGGAAGTGCATGCGCCCTGGCATCTGGAACATGCCTGGATCCTGCGCACGGTCGAGGTGGCTGATCGGCTCGGCACCAAGCACCTCGGGCTGCTGCCGGACATGGGAATCTTCATGAAGCACTTCCCGCCGGTCTATCGCGACCGTTTCATCCGCCAGGGCGCGCGGCCGGAGGTGGCGCAGTTCATCATTGAACAGCACGAACAGAAGATTATGGCCGAATACACTATCTACGAAGTCGCGGTGAACATGAAGGGCAACCCGGCCGAAGTCCGCATGGTCGAGCTGCTGCGTCATCAGCCCTATGCGAACCCGAAGCGCATTCGGGATTACATCCCGTATTTTCGGCACATCCAGGCCAAGTTCTATGAAATGACCGAGGACGCACACGATCCCAGTCATGCCTATGACGAGGTGATCCCCGAACTGGTCGCAGGCGGCTGGGAGGGGTATCTGTCCAGCGAATATGAAGGCAACCGGTGGATCCAGGACGTTCAGCCGGTCGATAGCTGCGAGCAGGTGCGCCGCCAGCATGTGATGTTCGAGCGCCTGATCACGCAGGCCGAAGGAGCACGTTGATGTTCGACAAGTATTTGATCGTGGACGGCAGCCTTCGCAACGTTGGCCCGGCCGAGGCTCCCACCGGGTTCGCGTTCGATGCGAAGCTCGGCTATTATCGAGGGCTTGGCCTGTCGATGATCGAGGCGCTGGACATCAGCGTGGATGGAGAGCGCATCGATCGCAGCGCCGTCCGCTTTGACGAGGGCGAGGGCGCGCTTACTCTGGACGAGATGGAAACCGCCTTTGATCGGCGCTGGCCGTTTGGCGCGGTCGCGACCATTTCAGTGGAGCACGATGGCGGACTGGCGCCGGGGGAGCACCGTCTCGAACTCCTCCAGCGGTTGCGCGTTTCGTACATGCCGTTCCCGTCGGTCAACACGGACGCAAAGAAACTGTCGGTCGCATGAGGCAGTAGCGCGGCTTTCCTCGCGCCGCTCTGGAAGCCATGGTTTCCAGAGCGGCGCGATAGACCGTCGGTGCAGCGACAGTCGCAGTTCGAGCGATCGGTACACCCGGGGCAGTCACCAGCCCTGCGACCGCGGATGTCGTCTGCATGGCAACCCTTCCTGCTTCGCGTCATCAACACACCAGCGATCGTCGACAGGAAACCCGCGATTGCGAAGGTTGATTTCCGCGGTGCATCCGCTGGACAGCCTGGTTGCCGCTGCCTGTCTACCAGCAGCCTTCCGAACCTCTCTACGGCGTTGACGCTGACGGCGGACGTTGCCCGAAATATATCACAGGCATGAGGATGACACGCTGTCAGCCGTTGGTTGTCGGCGGTCCTGACGCGGGCGACTGGCGGGGCTGCGAATGGTCAAAGCCCTTCTCGATAATCACCTCGGTGATCCTGTCCCGGCTGATCCTCAAGAACTCGCTGGCGTCGTCGACCGATGGCATCGCGGTATCGAACTGGGTCGAGAACTCGAAGATGGCGCGGATGTCGTCGGTGTGATGGCTGATCGAGTAGAATATTCGGTCCATCTCCGCCGAGAGCTTCCGGTAGATCGCTTGAAGCGGCGGATTGCGGGTGGCTTCGGCGAGGAGATCGAATTGTCGGCGCGAGATCTGGATCCAGTTCTCGGTATTGAACTGCGCCTTTTTGATCTCGCGCGAATGTTCACGATGGATCGTCGCAAGCCGGGCGTTCTGCTCAGCGGTCGCCCGCTCTTTTGCCAAGCGCAAGATTAAGGGTGATATTACGCCCCAGACGGTGAAGAAGTCGTCGACCGACTTCAGCGTCAGGCCCGCGACGCGATAACCGCGGCGGGGAATCGTTTCGACAAGGCCGTCATGATTCAAACGATCCAATGCCTCGCGCACCGGCATCGCACCGAACCCCGTCTCTTGCGACACCTCCCGTTCGGTGAAGCGCATACGGGGCGGCATCTTCAACGATACGATGCGCTGCCGGAGAAGTGCATAGGCCTGATCGGCGAGCGTCTGCTTCGATCCTTGGCCTTCTGACATCGATCAACTCCCGCACGGCGATGCGCCCCAACTGGCGTGTGGCGTCGTCTCGGCGTGCTGGCAAGGGCAAAACCCTTGACGGAAAGAAACGCAAGTGCAACGGTGATATATCACGAGACGATGCGGCAAATATCGAAGATCGCTTTGCACGCTGGTTTCCGGAGGGAGGATGGAGTGTCAAAATTCGGAAAAATACTGATCGTCGGGGCGGGGATCGGCGGCCTGTGCGCGGCTGTGGCGCTTGCGAAGGACGGCGTGGAAGTCGATGTGATCGACATCAAGCCCGACAACTCGGTAGCAGGCGTCGGATGGGGGCTGCGGACGAACGGCCTCTTGGCGCTGCGCGAGATCGGGCTGCTCGAGCCGACGCTCGAGATCGGATTCCCGACGCCGCCGCTGTCGTATTACGATCGCAATGGACGTCATGTCGTCGACATCCCCTACGGACGGCAAGTGGACGGCCTGCCCAATAACGTCCAACTGCCGCGCCTGGGGTTCCTGGAGATGGCGAGCGCCCGCGCCCTGGAGCTTGGATGCAGGATCATGATGGCGACGACGGTGGTCGACATCGAGCAGGACGACGATGGCGTCTCGGTAGAGCTAAGCGACGGATCATTACATCGCTACGACCTGGTCCTGGGCTTCGACGGCATCAATTCCAACATCCGGGCATATCTGTTCGGGGAAAAATACGTCCCGACCCGCAGCGGCGGCGTGGCCTGGCGTGCCCCGGTGCGGGCGCCGGACACGCTTAAGGGCGCGATCTTCTGCCATGGTTACGGCGGGAAGGTGGGTTTCGTACCGTTGGTCGGCGGCATGATGTACGTGATCGTGACGCATCATGAGCCGGGCCGTCCGCGCCACGATCCCACGGCGTTCGCCGAGCTGATGTATCAGCGGGCGCGAGCGATGCTCGGCGACTCCGACTTCATGGCAGCGGAAATCGAGTCGCTGCGTACCGCCACAAACGTGGCGTATACGCCTCTCAACACGGTCATGGTCCCCTATCCATGGTATCGAGGTCGGGTCATGATCATGGGTGATGCCGCTCATGCCATGACGCCGTATCTCGGATCGGGTGCCGCGATGGCGATCGAGGACGGTGTCGTCTTCTCCGAGCTGCTCCGGTCGGGCGATCCGCTCCACGATGTGCAGACCAAATTCATGGCGAGGCGCTATCCGCGGGTCAAGACCGTGTGGGACCTGTCGCTGCGGATGATGCACGAGGAATTCGACTCCGCGACGCCGGAGGCGCTCGACCGGCGTCTCGCCTATCTCGTCAACGAAGAACCGGCTGCGATCGATTACGTCAACCGTATCTTGGAAAGCGCATACTGATGAGCACGAACGATATCGCGACGCTGTCCGTCGACGCGGGCACCCCGACCGGCGACATGCGGAAGCTGCACGGCACGTCCGGCATTCCCGCATCGGCCACCGGCGCCGAGAGCGTGCCTGACATACTGAACGTGTGGAAGGATGCGCACGTCACGCTCGTCCGCTCGTACGATTGGGTTTCCCGGTTGGACACGGTCGACAATCCCAACAGCCTGTTCCCCGACTGGTCGGCCGATCCGCAGGATCCGGCGAACTATAATTTCGCGGGCACCGATGCCTGGGTCCGGCAGGTCCTTTCCCTGGGAGCGGATATCCTCTTCACCCTCGCCAGCGAAATCCCGTCCAACAAGAGGCCGATCGGCGATTTGCGAAAATACGAGCAAGTCATCGAGAATATCGTCCGCCACTATGTATGCGGATGGGGCGACGGATTCGAGAACGCCGTTCAGTATTGGGAGTTTGGGGATCAGCCCGATTTCGGCCTGTTGCACTTCTCCGGCGCACCCACAGAGTTCTATGACATGTACGCGGCGGCGGCGCGCGCCGTGAAACGGGTTAGTGCCGATATCAAGTTCGGTGGTCCGTGCATTGCATTTCCGTTGAACGAAGGTCCGTTCCGCGAAGGGTTGCTAGACTTCATCAAGAATCAGTCGCTACCCTTGGATTTCTTGTCTTGGATGTGGTATGGAGACAATTCCCGCGATCCGCTCGACTTTCCTCGGGTTGCCGCCGAGGTCCGCAGGATTCTAGACCAGTACGGATTCAAAGATACTCGGTTGTTGCTGTCCTACTGGAGCATGACCGGGATTCCGACGGCGAAGTTCGAGGACGCGGAGAATGCGGCGTTCATCGCGGCGGCGGCGGTCTACATGCAAGATTCGGAGGTCGACGAGGCCATATTCTTCCGCGCCGATACCGGCGCCGACTTCCACTATAATTTCCGCGATCCCGCCGGAATTTTTGAGCCGGACGGTAGAGAGAATGCGCGAACGGGTGCCTTCCGGTTTGTCGGGCAGACGCTTGCCACGGCGGAGCGTCTATCCGTTACGGGTGGCGACGAAAACGGCTTCGCGGTTCTCGCCGGTCGCACCGCGAACCGGGATGCCATCCGGATTTTGATCGCGAACTATGCCATTCCGGACTCCTATCTGACGGCGCGCGAGCGTGACGTGTTCGAGTTCCAGGTGCCGATCGGCAGCCTGAGGGAGGATATGTCGCTTAACGTGCCGCCACGCCGCGTCGATGCGCGCAGCGCGCGCTATTCCGGCTATACGCTCGACGTCGACAACCTGCCTTGGGGCGAAGGTCCGTACACGGTAGTGCGGTATCGCGCGGATGGCACACACAGCGGTGTGCTGCTTGATTCGCGGGACGGCGAAGGTGGCTCGGTCACGCTTCAGAACACCCTGCCGGTCCCCGGTGTGGAGCTGATCGAAATCATCCGCAAGTCGTAAGACTGCGAAGGTTCGAACGGCCTGCCGGTCGCATCGGTAGGCCGTTCGATACGCCGCAACTGCAAATCTGAGCGGCTCGGCCTGACGGCACGGTCCGCGTCGCGGACGCTACCGGCGGCGTCAGTGATTCTAATGGCGCAGATAGGCGAGCGCCATAATCGACAACTCCTCCTTGAGGACGGCCCAAATGCGATCGTCCGCCGATTCAGCGGTAGACCCAAGCCCGAACTGACGTGCTGCCGTCGCGAAGACGATGCGGAATACCGTGTGAGCGCGGCGTTCGGGATCGTTCGAGCTGATCTCGTTGCGGAAGTGGAGGATCGCCTTTGCGGAAAGCTCCGCGGAGCGCTGCGCCGATTCACGTCCCGGTTCGGACACCGCCGGATCGACCTCGGCGCGCTGCATAATCGTACGCAGGAGCTGCGCGTGGTCGGCGAGGAAGTCGCTGTACGCGTGAATGTAGCGCGGCAGGAAGTCGACAAGCGACGTCGAACAAGCAACAATCTCGTTCAGCATCACGCGCTCGCCCTCGACGATCGCTTCGAGCTCTTGTCCGATGACAGCGTGGAGGAGACGATCCTTGCTCTCGAAACGGAGGTAAATTGACCCGATCGACACGCCGCCGCGCTCGCTCACGTCTTGGAGCGTGAAATTTTCACTACCGCGTTCGAGCATCAGCGCCTTCGTCGCTTCCAGCATTCGCTGGAACGACGCTAGGCTGCGGCCCTGTTGCGGTTTGCGAATAACTGCATTCTCGCTGAGGCTGCGTACATGTGAGGTCGCGGTTTTTGGCATGGCCGATTATAGGAATATGAAAACAAGTACGTCAATTCTTATCGGAGATGGGACTAGCGCCTGGACCCAATTGAAGGGTTACTCGGCGCGCTTCCGCGTATTCTTCGGCGCACGTTCGATGAACGGCGATGAGTGCCGCCAGCACGCCCGCAATCTTGAGCGCTGCGCGCCTCAGGCACCGGCTCCTCGGCAATCATCGTCCGAACGGGCGCTTCCTGATGGCGAACGACCGCCTCGTCCTCGCGGCCTGTGGTGGTGCGGCGTAGGCGGTCGGCGCCCTGACGACACCGGAACAATGCCGCCGGGCGAGCGTGCAATGCACCGGTGCTGCGGGCGGTCAACGTCCGACAGGACGAAGCACCGCAGATCGTATGGGATCAGAAATAAAGTCCAATGAACCGTGGTGCCCTTGGCTGCGCGACAATAGAGAGCGCCCGCGAAAAGCGGGGCACGGGTTACGTCCGCGCACCCCGGCCAAGCATCAACCACGTCAGCACCGCACCGACAAGGCCCACGCAGCCCGAGATCAGGAAAGCGCCCTGCATGGTGCCCATCGCCGTACGCAGTAGCGATACGAGAAGGGGTGAGGAGAATTGGCCGAAGAAGAAGCATGCCGTCCACACCCCCATGCCGCGGGCACGATGCTGCGGCGCGAGGCGGCTGAGCGCGAAGGCAATCAGGGTCGCCACACCCATGCCCGCGCCGGTCTGCTGCACGGCGGTGCCGAACACCATCATACGCCAGTCGCCTGCCAGCCCGATAATCACCAGCCCGGTACCCAAGACCGCGAGAAAGGCGGCTATCTGGCCACGATGGCTGACACCTGAACGCCCGAGCTGCCAGAAAATGGCCGCGCCGAGCACAATGAACAGGCTTGGGAGCGCTGTGATCCGTCCAATGCTGGCCGGATCGGCAATCCCGAGTTCCTGCCACACAAGTCCGCCGTTGATGATGAAAACATAGTAGAGAGCTGAAGAGAAGAGAGTCATGCCGCCCACGAGCAGCAGCGTAGGCAGCAGCGATCCGGCCTTTTCGCCGACCGTCGGGTCAAGCGTCACGGCCTGCTTTGCGGCGGGATCGGGCTCGTACATGTAGCGCACCATGGCGAGGAAGATCGGGAATGCGGTGAGATACAGCAAGAAGATGCCGTTCCACCGCCACGCTGCGAGTGAGCCTGCGAAGAAGATCATGATTGATGAGAAGGCCGGACCGACCAGCCCCTGGAGCGTCAACCAGTTCCGGCGACCGCGCTCGTCCCAATAGTCGGCCATCAGCGTGTTAAGCGTGGTTAAGATGACTGCCTCCGTACAACCGAGCAGCAGTCGCGATGCGTAGATTTGATCGAGCGAGTCGAGCAGGAACGGTACGGCCCCGAAGACGCCGTAGAGGAAGGTTGAGGTAAGGAGCAGACGTCGCCGACCGAAGCGGTCGACCAGCACCCCGACGAACAGCGCAACAATCGCGATCGACAGTCCGGGCGCGGACACCATCGCCGGGACCTTCCAACCCGCGTTCCGATCCGCACCAAAATGCTGAATCATCGCTGGCACTGCCGGGAACATCGATACGATGGCGAGCAGCGGCAGGAAACCTGCGATGATCACCGTAATCCCCTGGCCCATGCCGGGCATTTGTGGCCGTTCGGACGTCTGCATCAATCCACTCCCTTTCCCCGCCGGCACGGGACCGGTCGTTATTGAAGGGGACACTATTCGCTTCCTGCCAATAATAGAAGTGCCATTTTAATTGCGGAAGTGGCTGGTACTTGGCAGGTGCCGTCGGATGGCGGAGCGCCGGTGCTCGCGAGCGTTAGCTTCAGCTCCCCTTCGCGACGGTCCCGTCGCGTTCACCCTCCAGATCATCGACAAGACCTTCGTCAACACTGCTCTGTCTACGTGTTTAGTCCCGGCATCTGGTGGATCGGCTCGACGATGAACCGGTCGGGCTCTAAGGGGCCAGATCTTGGCCGCGTCTTTGTACGGTTTGCGGCCGCTAGGGTCAGGACCCATTGATGGGAGGGCAGCGATCTGATTCAGGCTCCGTAAGGAGACCAGAATGAGCGACCTGTTTTGGCGGACGGACGAGCAGATTGAGCGGCTGTGGCCGTTCTTTCCCAAGAGCCACGGCCGACCGCGGGTGGATGACCGACGGGTTCTGAGCGGCATCGTCTTCGTCAACCGCAATGGGCTGCGCTGGCGAGATGCGTCCATCGCCTATGGGCCACAGAAGACGCTCTACAACCGCTGGAAGCGCTGGGGTGAGGCAGGTGTGTTCACGCGGATGATGGAAGGGCTGGCGGCGGCAGGCGCCGAGCCGAAGACGGTTATGATCGACGCCACCTACCTGAAGGCGCACCGCACGGCATCGAGCCTGCGGGTAACAAGGGGGGCCTTGGCCGCCTGATCGGCCGCACCAAGGGCGGCATGAACACCAAGCTCCATGCCGTAGCCGATGCGAACGGACGCCCCTTGCGCTTCTTTATGACTACCGGGCAGGTCAGCGATTACACCGGTGCGACCGCGTTGCTGGACGACCTGCCGAAGGCTCAGTGGCTGCTAGGTGACCGCGGCTACGACGCCGACTGGTTCAGGGATGCGCTCCAGGCCAAGGGCATCCAACCCTGCATCCCAGGGCGGCGGTCCCGCAACGAGCCGGTCAGGTACGACAAGCGCCGCTATCGGCGACGTAGCCGCATAGAGATCATGTTCGGCCGCCTCAACGACTGGCGCCGCGTCGCAACCCGCTACGACCGCTGCCCGACCGCCTTCTTCTCCGCCATGCGCGTCCTTGCACACGCAAGGGACCAAGCTAGCGGGATTTACTCTTTAGCTGCCTCGGCTTCACCAACCCAGATACGTTTGTCGGGAACTGATCGGACGACTTGCTCTTCGTCGTGCCTGGAAATCGGACAATATCGTATGCGACAGCCCGGAACCGCTCGACATCCCCCGCCAATCGCGAATCTCCGTCATTCCCGCCCAGTCGGGAATCCATGGCCGCTGCCGCTTTGGATGGATCCTGGACGCTGGTGCACATGCCTCCACCTGCGCGGGAGTGATGATGGGGGATGCAGCATTCATCGAATGCACTGAAAGCCGATCGGTCCCGAGATCGACGTCGTCGGGGGTTGCAGGCGCGACTGCGGATTATGATATGTTGTATCATTGAAGCCAAGGTGAAGCCGCAATGTCCAGCCCACTCCCCGCCAGCCTGCCCCACCCGGCGCCGCGCCGCCAACAGTTCCTCGACGGGTTCGCCGTTACCGCATCGCTGCTGTGCCTGATCCACTGCCTGTTGCTACCGATGCTGCTGGTCGCGCTGCCGGTCCTTGCGACGATGCTGGTCGTGCCGGAAGCGTTTCATGCGGTCGCGTTCTTCGTTGCGCTGCCGACAAGTACCCTCGCCATGGTGTCGGGGCGTGCGCGGCACGGCCGTCACCGTCCCGCAATGCTGGCCGCGGCGGGGCTGATTCTGCTGGGCCTCGGGGCCTTCGCGATCGACGGAGAAACGGCCGAACGAATCGTGACGTCGATCGGTGCGGTGACGCTGGCGGTCGCCCATGGCCTGAACTGGCGCGCGCGATCGGCACGATGCATGGCGCCTTCAGCTTGAACGCCTTCCCGAACCTTGACCGATTCCGCACTTTCGGCCCCGGCGAAGGGAGCATAGAACCGTCCAAGGCGTTCCGCCCCCGCAACGAAATCGTCCGGCAGCAGCGCCGGCATCTCCGAAACCGAGGCTGTCCAGCATGGCAATCGTCCGTCAGCGCGTCGAAAACGGCGGGTTCCTACTCTTCCTTGCGCTGATTACCGTCGCGCTTATCCTAGTCGTATCCAGCTTTATTGGGGCATTGCTGTGGGCCGCGCTGGCGGCGTTATTGTTCCAGCCCTTGTACCAGCGCCTGCTGCGTTGGCGGCCGGGCAAGCGCAATCTGGCCGCTGCATTGACGATGCTCATCATCACGGTGGCGGTCGTCATCCCGGCGATGATCGTCATCAGCATGGTGATCGACCAGGCAGCGGGGGTATATAGCCAGCTGCGCACCGGGCAGATCAATTTCGCCACCTATTTCGAACAGGTTCACGGCGCCCTGCCCACCAAACTCCAACGGACGATCGACAGCGCCGGCTTTGGCAGCTTCGAACGCGCCCAGCTGAAGATTTCGCAGGCGGCCAGCGCCAGCGCAAGCGTGCTGGCCCGCAGCGCGCTGTCGATCGGGGCCAATGCCGCCGCGTTCCTGCTCGCGTTCGGCGTCGGGCTGTACGTCACCTATTTCCTGCTGCGCGATGGCGATCGGATCGGACCGTCGCTCGTGCGGGCGCTGCCGCTGGAGCCGACCATCGCGCGGCGGCTGTCCGACAAGTTCGTCGCGGTCGTTCGCGCCACGATCAAGGGATCCGGTGTCGTGGCGCTGGTGCAGGGTGCGCTGGGGGCGATCACTTTCTGGATCGTCGGCCTGCCCGCCGCACTGCTGTGGGGCGTGGTCATGGCGATCGTCGCGCTACTGCCGGCGGTCGGACCGGCGCTGATCTGGACGCCGGTTGCGATCTACCTGCTGGCGACCGGCGCGATCTGGCAGGGCGTGGTCGTGATCCTGTCGGGCGTGCTGGTCATCGGCCTTGCCGACAACATCCTGCGGCCGATGCTGGTCGGGCGCGACACCGGCCTGCCCGACTGGCTGGTGCTCGTCACGACGCTGGGCGGCATCGACCTGATGGGATTGAGCGGGATCGTCGTCGGACCGGTGGCGGGGGCGCTGTTCCTGACCGGGTGGCAGGTGCTGACCGAACAGCGCAAGCTGCGCCTCGCGTACGAAGGTGATCCGGCGGACGCGTAAAGTATAATCATACGAATGACTTGAACGACACTCCCTCCGGCGGCATCGTCCGACTTCAACCGCCGGAGACGCCGACATGGACCTTGCCCGCCGCGATCTGATCCTCAGCGCGGCCGCGCTGTCGCTGGCATCCAGCACCCGGGGGCTGGCCGCTCCCGACCGCCCGCTGGGCTATGCGATCGTCGGCCTCGGCAATTATGGGCTGGGCCGGATCATTCCGGAATTCGCCAACTGCCGGCACAGCCGCTTGGCCGCGGTGGTCAGTGGCGACCGGGCCAAAGCGGAAAAGGTAGCGTCGGACCACCAGCTGTCCTCGGACGCGATCTATCACTATCGCGATTTCGACCGCATTCGCGACAATCCCGCTGTCGACATCGTCTATATCTGCCTGCCCAATGCGATGCACGCCGACTATACGATCCGGGCGGCACGGGCGGGTAAGCATGTCTTGTGCGAGAAGCCGATGGCGGTGTCGGTCGCCGAGGCCGAGGCGATGATTGCCGCGTGCCGCACGGCGAATCGCCGATTGATGATCGGCTATCGCTGCCATTTCGAGCCGTATAATCTGGAGGCGATGCGGCTGGCGCGCAGCGGGGCCGCGGGCAGGATCCGTTACGTGCGCTCGGAACATGGTTTCGTCGCCGGCGACCCGACGATGTGGCGGCTGAAGCGTGCGATGTCCGGCGGCGGGTCGTTGATGGACATGGGCATCTACAGCCTGCAGGCGGCACGCTACCTGACCGGCGAGGAACCGATCGCGGTCACAGCGCGCGAATCGACCGACCGTCGCGACCCGCGCTTTGCCGAGGTCGAGGACATGATCGACTGGACGCTGGAATTTCCCTCCGGCGCCATCGGCAGTTGTCAGTCGTCCTACAGCGCCAATCACAATCATATCCTGCTGATGGGCGACAAGGGCCGGATCGAGCTGGAACCGGCGACCGGCTATGCCGGGCAGCAGATGTGGGTCGGAAACGGTCGCGACCGCCCGGTCGTACCGCCGGCCGGACCGGCCAGGACGCAATTCGCCGGGCAGCTCGACCATATGGCCGACTGCGCCAGGACGGGCCGGACCCCGATCGTATCGGGTGAGGAAGGGTTGCGCGACATGCGGATCATCGAAGCGATCTATCGTTCCGCTCGGGAGGGACGGACGATCCGGCTGGACGGACGGGCATGAGGATCGCGTTGCGTCTCGCGCCGCTGGCCCTGCTGGCGATGGCGCCGGCACCCGCAGCGGGACAGGACTTCGCCAGCGGCAGCGACATCGCCGCGCGCGTCGAGGCGATAGGCAAAGCGATGCAGCCGGGTCAGGGCTTTGCGTGGGAACCGGTCGTGCGCGACGGGGAGCGGGTCGCGGCGCTGGAATATTGGAAGGCGCCCGGTCGCCCGGCCATCCATCCCGATCAGGCCGAATATGCCATCGTCATTGCCGGCCAAGGCACGCTGCGCACGGGGAGCAAGATGGAGGGTGGGCGCGAGACCCAGCCCGGACTGGTCGAGGGCGACCGGATCATCGATGCGGTCGACCGGCCATTGAGACCCGGCGACGTCCTGCTGATCCCGGCGGGTGTTCCGCACTGGTTCGGGATAACCGGCGACCGGCTGGTCCTGCTGGGAACGAAAATCCCCGCAAAATAGGCGGCGGGCAGGCGCGATGCCCCTGCCCGCCTTCCCGTATTAGAACTTCACGCCGGCCCGGGCATACAGGTAGCGCCCGTTGAAGCCGAACGGCGAGAAGCTGGAATAGGGAATGAAGTAGTTGTTGATCGCCGTCGCACCCAGGATCGGGTTGCGCGTCGGATAGACGTCGAACAGGTTGTTCGCGCCGATCGCCAGCTCGAACTGCCCCGGCGTCGCCCGGACTTCGAGGTCGGTCAGCCACTTCGGTGCCAGTTCGACGTCGGTGATCGCCGCGCCGCCCGGCGACAGCGTGTTGCCGAAGCGGTTCGTACGTGCCGTCACGCCGAAGATGCCCTGCGACCAGTCGAGCCCGGCATTGATCTTCGAACGCGGCTGCCCCTGCGTCAGGCGCAGCGATTCCTGCCGCCCGAACAGCGTGACGCCCGGGATCGCCGACAGGGTGGAACGGTTGGTAATGTCGGTCTGGTTATAGTTGTAGCCGGCGGTTAGCGTTACGCTGCCGATGCCCAGGTCGGGTACGCGGTACGTTCCGACGACTTCGACGCCCTGGGTGCGGGTGTCGATGCCGTTGATGAAGAACCGGGCCGAGGTGATGTCCTGAATGCCCGCCGAGCGCAGGACCGCGACGACCGCCGTACCCTGCAGGTTTTCGGACAAGATGATCCGGTCGTTGATCTTGATGTTGTAATAGTCAGCGGTCAGTGTCAGCCCGCGCAGCGGCGTAAGCGTCAGGCCACCGCCGATGTTGACCGACTTTTCCGCCTGCAGCTGGCGGGCGCCCAGCGCGCGGGCTACCGGATCGCCGACCCGGAACGTACCGATTTCGACCAGCGTACCGCCGAGGTTCTGCGTCGCGAAGGACGAGAAGAACTGCTGCGCCAGGCTCGGCGCGCGGAACCCGGTCGAGATCGATCCGCGCAGGGCCGCCCATTCGACCGGCGCGAAGCGCGCGGCCAGCTTGCCGTTCACCGTATCGCCGAAGTCGCTGTAGTGTTCGTAGCGGCCGGCCGCGACGACGTTGAACGCATCGCTGACCTTCGCATCGAGTTCGCCGTAACCGGCAAAGCTGTCGCGCGACGCATCGACCCGGCTGTTGGGCGAGAAGCCGGGGAAGCCCTGCGACCCGGCAGCGGCGCCGTTGCTGAACGCGAACGGCCCGGCCGCATAGCTCTGGAATTCGCCCGGGACGATCTTGTAATTCTCGTTGCGGTATTCGCCGCCGAGCGCCAGCGATAGCGAAGAGAGGAAGCCGACGCTCAGTTCACGCTGAAGGTCGAGGTTGATCGTCTGCTGGCCGAAGCGCGTGCCGCCCGCGTTGAACGCGCGCTGCGACTGCGGGCCGAACGACGCGTTGTAGCTGTTCTCGATCCGGAAATCGAAGCTGTTGGTGCCGTACACATAGGACAGGTCGTATTTGAAGCCGGCCAGATCGCCCTTCACGCCCAGCGCGCCGGAGAAATCCTCCATCTGGCTGGTGATGAGCGGCAGGAAGCCACCGTCGTAATAGGGGGTGCAGACCGTGCCGGTGAAGGTGCAGTTGCGCAGGTCCTGGATATTGCCGATGGTGTCGCGACCCGATGCCCGACGATAGAAGGCCGCGCTTTCACCGTCGCGCACGCCGTAGCTGCCGAAGATATAGAGTTCGGATGTCGCGCCGATGTCCACACCGCCGTTCAGGAAGAAGTTGAAATCGGTCGTCTTCGCATCGCCATAGCGATGGTTGACCCGGTTCACGCTGAATTCGCGCGGATCGACGGTGCCGGTGGACGACAGGGGGTAGATGCGGCGCGGATCATAGCCGGCACGATCGGTCGGATTGCGGTCGCGATATTCGCCGGTCAGGTTCAGATAGGCGGTTTCGCCCATCGGCAGGCCCATGTTTGCGGCAAAGGTGACGGTGCGGCCATCGCGTACTTCGCGGTCGCGTCCGGTTTCCTCCAGCACATAGGTACCGTCGGCGCGGACCTGCGGCTGGCCGTTGGCCTGCCGGGCCACGCCCGACACCTCGGACACGCCCTCCATCGACGAGACATATTTGCCATAGGTCATCGTCGCGCGACCGCCTTCGCGGCGCTTGAGCTGGACGTTGATGACACCCGCGATCGCGTCCGAACCATATTGCGACGACGCACCGTCACGCAGCACGTCGATCCGTTCGATCGCGAGGCTGGGGATGGTATTGAGGTCGACGGCCGACGACCCACGTCCGACCGAGCCGTTCGCGTTCAGCAGCGACGTGGTATGACGACGCTTGCCGTTGACCAGCACCAGCGTCTGGTCGGGTGACAGGCCGCGCAGCGTGGCCGGGCGCACGACGTCCGTGCCGTCGGTGATCGAGGGCTGCGGGAAGTTGAACGACGGCACCAGCTGGTTCAGCAGCTTGTTGGTTTCGGTGTAGCCGGCATTGACCAGCGCATCGCCGGTGATGACGTCGACCGGCACCGGGCTTTCGGCGACGGTACGGCCCTGCGCGCGGGTGCCGACGACCAGGATCTCCTCGCCCGCGGGCACTTCGTCGGCGGGCGGCGGCGCGTCGGCCACCTGCGCTACGGCCGGCACCGCGACCAGCGCGCTCGACAACACCAACGCCGTGAAAACGGATTTACGCATGAAAGTCTCCCCCTGACCCGGGCGATTGGCCGGGTCGTTGCGCGACGAACCTCCCCCGCGCAATTTTCTGAGGCAACCCTTTGCAGTGGTCCGTCACTCGATTGTCACATCACCGTTGCCGCGGTGCAACACGGCTTTCGTAGTCGAATCGCGCCTTCGCCATTGACAGCGAGCGAACGCTTGCCTAGTCACAATCCACTTGCCGCGTGGGGTATCTCCGCGCGGACATATGCATTTGGGAAAGAAGCAAGGGCCATGTTCGCAATCGTGCGCACGGGCGGCAAGCAGTATCGCGTTGCCGCAGGAGACAAGATCGTCGTCGAGAAGCTCGATGGCGAAGCTGGCAGCAACGTGACGCTCGGCGACGTGCTCCTTGCCGGCGAAGGTTCGGAACTGAAGTCGGTTGAAGGGCTGACGGTTTCGGCGGAAATCATCGCGCAGGCGAAGGGCGAGAAGGTCATCGTCTTCAAGAAGCGCCGCCGGCACAACTATCGTCGCCGCAACGGCCATCGCCAGCAGCACACCATTCTGAAGATCACCGCGATCGGCGACAAGCGCGCCGACGACAGCGCCGCCGCCTGAGCGCCTGAGCGAATACGAGGAGTTTGATCCATGGCACATAAGAAAGCAGGCGGTTCGTCGCGTAACGGTCGTGACTCGGCCGGCCGTCGCCTCGGCGTGAAGAAGTTCGGTGGCCAGGAAGTGGTCGCCGGCAACATTATCGTGCGTCAGCGCGGCACCAAGTTCTATCCGGGCGTGAACGTCGGGATGGGCAAGGACCACACCCTGTTCGCCCTGGTCGATGGCCGCGTGGCGTTCAAGGAAGGCAAGCTCGGCCGCAAGTTCGCCTATGTCGAGATGCTGGCGCAGGCCGCAGAATAACGGGCTACCAAACGGGTCGCCCACCAGGGTGACCCGGGTTCCGGCGACGGAACCAGCCAACAAGAGGGAGGCGGGTCACCCCGGCTCCCTTTTTTATTGCTCTCTCCGGCCCCTGCCCGCCCCACAAGCGGAGGCGCGGCGCATTGGAGAGATGCTGATGTTCGCCCGTACCGAACGCCTGACCCTGCGCCCCGGCTGGACCGAGGACGCCCCCGCATTGCTGGCCGCGATCGGCCATGAGGCGGTCGTGCGCAACCTGTCGCGCGTCCCCTGGCCGTACACGCTGGCCGATGCCGAGGCGTTCATCGACGGCTGGCGCGGCGATGCCGGACCGACCTTCCTGATCTTCGCGCATGATGGCGGATGCTGCGACCTGATTGGCGGGATCGGGATTGGGCCGTTGCGCGACGTGCCGTACATGCTGGGATACTGGCTGACCCCGTCGGCATGGGGGCGCGGCTATGCGACCGAGGCGGGGCGCGCCGCGCTCGACATCGCCGCGACGATGGGGATCGGCCGCATCGACGCCGGGCATTATGTCGACAATCCAGCTTCGGGCGCGGTGCTGCGGCGGCTGGGCTTCGTCGCGACGGGAACCCGCAGCGCGATCCACTCGCGCGGCCGGGCGATGACGGTCGAGACGATCGACTATGCCATCGACCTGTCCGATCGCCACGGCGTCCGGCGGCTCGCGGCCTGATCGCGACGGAACGCGCTGGCCGCCCGGCTGGTTGATGCCGGGCGGCGCTGCTGCCGTATCGAGAGGACGCCCCGATGATCGATCCCGAAACGCCCCAGGAAAAGGAAATGGAAGAGGTGCAGGAAGAGGCCGCCGAGGAACGCGAGGAAGAAGGCGGCTATCAGTAACGCCATCGGGGCGGATGACCGGCATCGCACGGCATCCGCCTTGATCTGGGACATGGCCGGGCAAGGACCAGGGTCGATCGACATGCATCGCATTGGGCGACGGCTACATCACCTTCGTCACTCCCGCGCAGGCGGGAGCCCATATTCGCCTGCGTCGCGGATCGATCCGAAACGTCAACGGATATGGATTCCCGCCTGCGCGGGAATGACAGCAATCCACGATTGGCGGTGAATGTCGATCCAACCTTGGCGAACGCTGCGGCTGTTTCACCCGACTTGAAACGTCGCCTCAGCGGAAGTTGGGGCCGCAAGCGGCGTCTGTGCCGTGCGATCACAAGAGCATCCGAGCCTCCGCACGGCGGCTGCCAACCCTATCCCTCCAGCAGGTCGAGATAGCCGACCACATCGTTGCTGGTCTGCAGATACAGTCCGGCCTGAACCTCCTCCGGCTCGCGCGCCGCCGCCGCCATCGCCTCGGTCAGCGTGCCGTACAGGATCGTCGTCGCGATCCCGCCTTCGTCGTCGAGGTGGTAGAGCCGGACCGAGGCGTCTTCCGATACCGTTCGCATCGCGACCTCCTGCCGCGCGCCGACGCGCAGGGCAAGGTCTCAGGCGCCAGCCAGACGCGCCGCTTCGAATTCGCTGTCGACCAGGCCGATCAGCGCGCGGTCGTCATGGTTCCACGGATGAAAGCCCGGCAAAAAGAAGGCGAGCCACATGCCCATGACCTTGCGCGCCATGCCGGGGCGACCAAAGGCATAGGCGAACAGCCGCCATTTGACGCCAGCACCCCGCAGCCCGTCCTGCGCCAGCAGGTCGAGCATCCCGACGGTCCGCCCGCGAAAGAACCTGCCGGTGACGATCAACATCATCAGCGCCTTCACCCGCCAGCGCCTGAACCGGCTCCAATGGCGCGTCGCGTGGAGCCAGGTGTCATAAGCGACGCCCTGGTGCTCGATCTCTTCGATCGCGTGCCAGCGCCACAGGTCGGCCGCCGCCTGATCGCCGCCGGCCAGATGCGCCGGGTTTGCCACCAGTTCATGCGCGAGAATGGCGGTAAAATGCTCCAGACACATGGTCGCCGCCAGGTTCGCGATCGGCGGCCTGCCGCGCGTGATCGCCAGTTCATGGTCCACCCGCTCCTCCAGCCGGGACGTATCATATCCCTGGTCCGCGACGTGGCGATTGAATGCCACATGTTCGCGCGTGTGGATCACCTCCTGCTTGATGAAGGCACGGATTTCGGCGGACAGACGCGGCGGCGTGTCGTCGCGAAACTGGCGGACACTGTCGATGAAGAAGCCTTCGCCCTTCGGAAAGGTGACCGAGAGCGCGTTGTAGAAGGCGGTCGCGACCGGATCGTCGTTCAACCAGTAGCGCCGATAGCCGCCATCCCGCCCGAACCGCACGTCGCGCGGGGTGATGGTCAGGTCGTCGGGAGTCTTTGCTTTCGCCACGGTTCTGCTCCACATCATCCCATGCAAACTGCGATTTACTTACACTGATGTCAATAGTTCGTCGCCGCCTTTCGCCCGAGGCATCGCGCGATGCCGCGCTGGATGCGGCGCGCGAGCTGTTGATCGAAGCGGGGCCGCAGGCAGTCACGCTGAAGGCCGTGGCCACGCGGATCGGGCGGACGCACGCCAATCTGCTCCATCATTTCGGATCGGCGTCGGGCCTGCAAAAGGCGCTGGCGGAACGGATGGCGACGACGATCACCGCGACGATCGGCGCGGCGGTCCTGCGCGCGCGCGACGGCGACCATGACCCGCGCGAGATCGTCGACCTGACCTTCGACGCGTTCGACCGCGAAGGTGCGGGGGCGCTGGCCAGCTGGATGATCCTGTCGGGCAATGACGATGCGCTCGACCCGATCGTCGATGCGATCCACGCCCTGGTCGACCGGCTGGGCAACGAGAACAGCCTGAGCGGGATGCCGCTGGCGGACGAGACGTTGCAGCTGGTGCTGATGGCGCTGGGCGATGCGCTGCTGGGCGGGCCGATGGCGAAGGCGCTGCGGGTGCCGCGCGAGCGGGCGCGCGAACTCGCCATGCGCAGCCTGATCGCCGTGCGGGACGAGGCGCAGCCGTGATGATCCGCGCCGCGACGCCCGCCGATGACGTGGCGATCGCCGACATCATCCTGCCGATCATCCGCGTGGGCGAGGCCTATGCGCTCGACCGCGACATGACGGCAGAACAGGCGCTCGCCTATTGGCGGGCGGCCGGACATTCGGTGTTCGTCGCCGAGATCGACGGGCGGGTGCTGGGCAGCTATTATTGTCGTGCGAACCAGGCGGGCGGCGGCAGGCATGTCGCCAATTGCGGCTATGCGACCCACGCAGCCGCAACCGGACGCGGCATTGCCCGGGCGATGGGGCTGCATTCGTTCGACCATGCCCGCGCCGCCGGCTTCCGGGCGATGCAGTATAATTTCGTGATCGCGAGCAATGTCCGGGCGTTGGCGCTGTGGCTGTCGCTGGGCTTCGAACAGGTCGGGCGGTTGCCGGACGCGTTCGACCATCCGACACTGGGCGAGGTCGATGCACTGGTGCTGTACCGCCGGCTGTAGCATAATCCCCTTCCCGTTTGGGGCGACTCCGACTAAGCGCACACCATGCATTTTCTCGATCAAGCCAAGATCTTCGTCCGTTCGGGCGGGGGCGGTCCCGGCGCCGTCAGCTTTCGCCGTGAAAAATTCATGGAATATGGCGGCCCCGATGGCGGCAATGGCGGCAAGGGCGGCGACATCATCTTCGAAGCGGTCCCCGGCCTGAACACGCTGATCGATTTCCGCTACACCCAGCATTTCCGTGCGCCGCGCGGATCGGGCGGATCCGGCGCCAACCGCACCGGTCCGGGTGGTCGCGACCTCGTCATCCGCGTGCCGGTGGGGACGCAGGTCCTGTCGGAGGACAAGGAAACCGTCCTCGCCGACTTCACCTTCGCCGGCCAGCGCGAGGTGTTTTTGCGCGGTGGCGATGGCGGGCGCGGCAATGCGAGCTACAAGACGTCGACCAACCGCGCCCCGCGCCAGCACGGCACCGGCTGGCCGGGCGACGAGGCGTGGGTATGGCTGCGGCTGAAGCTCCTGGCCGATGCCGGGCTGGTCGGGCTGCCCAATGCCGGCAAGTCGACCTTCATCAACGCGGTGACCAACGCCAATGCCAAGGTCGGCGCTTATGCCTTTACCACCACCCGGCCGCAGCTGGGCGTGGTCAGCCACAAGCAGCGCGAATTCGTCGTCGCGGACATCCCCGGCCTGATCGAAGGCGCCGCCGAAGGTGCCGGCATCGGTGACCGGTTCCTCGGGCATATCGAACGGTGCCGGGTGCTGCTGCACCTGATCGACAGCCATGCCGACGATCCGGTTGCGGCCTATCGCATCGTGCGCGGCGAGCTGGAGGCCTATGGCGCCGACCTCGCCGAAAAGACCGAGGTGATCGCGCTGAACAAGGCCGACCTGCTCGACGACGAACTGACCGAAGCGCTGATCGCCGAACTGGAGGCGGAGAGCGGCGCGCAGGTGCTGCCGCTGTCGGGTGCGACGGGCCAGGGGCTGGAGGCGGTGCTGGACCGGCTGATCGAGGCGATCGGTCCGGGCGAGATGCACGCACAGGACACGGGCGAGGACGAGGAACCGCGCGAATGGTCGCCGATCTAGGGGCCAGCGGGCTGTTCGGCCCGGTTTCCTGCCCGCGCCTGATCGTGAAGGTCGGGTCGGCGTTGCTGGTGCAGCCCGATGGACAGGCGCGGCGGGACTGGCTGGCGTCGCTGGTGGCCGACATTGCCGTGCGCGTCGCCGCCGGACAGCAGGTCGTGATCGTATCGTCGGGCGCGATCGCGCTCGGCGCGCGGCGGCTGGGGCTGCCCAGGGGCGGGCGGGCCAGCCTGGAGGATGCGCAGGCGGCGGCGGCGACCGGACAGATCGCACTGTCGAGCATCTGGGCCGAACTGCTCGGGCGACACGGCCTGACCGCCGCGCAGCTGCTGGTGACGCTTGACGATCTGGAGGATCGGCGGCGCTACCTCAACGTGTCGGCGACGCTCGGCCGGTTGCTGACGCTTGGTGTCGTACCGGTCGTGAACGAGAATGACAGCGTCGCGACCGAGGAAATCCGCTTCGGCGACAATGACCGGCTGGCTGCTCGGGTCGGGGCGGCGGCGCGGGCCAATGGCGTCGTGCTGCTCTCCGACATCGACGGCCTGTATGATTCGAACCCGCACACCAACCCGGATGCCCGGTTGATCCCCCATGTCGCGCAGATCGATGCCGCGATCATGGGGATGGCCGATGGCAAGTCGTCGTCCGGCATGGGATCGGGCGGAATGGTGTCGAAGGTCGAGGCCGCACGGATCGCGACCGCCGCCGGCGCAAACCTAGCCATCGCCACCGGCAAGATCGACCATCCGCTCGCCCGGTTCGGCGACACCGGCCATGGCACCGTCTTTACGACCGCGGGCAACGCGTCGGCGCGCAAGGCGTGGCTGTCGGGCGGGCTGACCGATCGCGGATCGATCAGGATCGACGCCGGGGCCGCGCGCGCATTGTCGACCGGGCGCAGCCTGCTGCCCGCGGGCGCGATCGAGGTCGCGGGCGATTTCGTGCGGGGCGATCTGGTGCGGATCGTCGATGCCGAAGGCCGTGCGATCGCGCGCGGCCTGGCCGAATATGACGCCGGCGAAGCGGCGCGGATCGTCGGGCGGCGCAGCGAGGAACTGGCGGAGCTGCTGGGCTATGCCCCCCGCTCCGCGCTGGTCCATCGCAACCATATGGCCTTGCTGTGAGGACGATGGCGCTGACCGGCGGGACCGGTTTCGTCGGTCGCCGGGTCATTGCGCAGGCGGTCGGGCAGGACTGGCACATCCGCGCGCTGACCCGCCGGGCGCAACCGGCCGAGCCGAACGTGAACTGGGTGCGCGGCGCGCTCGACAAGCCGGACAGCCTGACCGAACTGATGGCCGGCGCCGACATGGTGCTCCACGTCGCCGGGGTCGTGAACGCGCCCGACGTCGCAGGCTTCACTGCCGGCAATGTCGCGGGCACGCAGGCGGTGCTGGCTGCGGCACGGGGGGCCGGTGTGAAGCGCTTCGTCCATGTCTCCTCGCTGTCGGCCCGCGAACCGCAGCTGTCGGCCTATGGCGCGTCGAAGCGGGCGGGCGAAGACTTGGTGCGGGCAAGCGATCGCGACTGGACCATCGTGCGGCCGAGCGGCGTCTATGGCCCCGGCGATACCGAGATGCGCGACATGTTCCGCATGGCGCAGCTGGGCCTGGCCCTGCTCCCTCCACCGGGCCGGGTCGCGCTGGTCGCGGTCGACGACCTTGCGCGGCTGTTGCTGACGCTGGCCGAACGCGATGGCCCGCGCGCGGTGCTGGAGGTCGACGACGGCAATCCGATGAGCCATGCCGAGCTGGCGCGGCTGATCGGGGCGGCGGTCGGGCGGCGGGTCTTGCCGATGCATCTGCCCGCCGGGCTGTTGCAGCTCGGTGCGCGGATCGACCGCACGTTGCGCGGCGCCCAGGCCAAGCTGACCCCCGACCGGGCCAGCTATCTCGCCCATCCCGACTGGACCGCCGATCCCGCTCGCCGTCCGCCGTCCGACCTGTGGGAGCCACGGGTCGACACGGCGCGCGGCCTTGCCGACACCGCGGCATGGTATCGTGCGCATCGTCTGCTATAGCCCCGCGCAATCATCTATTCTGGAAAGACCCGCATGAGCGACCGCGCCGCCACCCTCGCCAAGATCACCAGCCTGATCGAACCGTTCAACAAGAAGGGCGTCGAGCTGACCGAGGCGACGACCTTCGCCGGCGATCTCGAATGGGACAGCCTGACCGTGATGGATTTCGTCGCGGCGGTGGAGGACGAATTCGACATCGTCATCACCATGAACATGCAGGCGGACATCGAAACCGTCGGCCAGCTGGCCGATGCCGTCGAAAAGCTGAAGTCCGCCTGATCCCCCTGCCCGGACCTGAAAGACCGACACCATGACCGAAGCCGCCGCCACGCCCCACGCCCTGCCCACTTCGCCGGAAACTGTCGCACCCGAACGCGACCTGTTCAGCAAGTTCGACGCGCTGATCGCCGAACGCGAGGCGTTGTTGGCGACAGGCGTGCGCGATCCCTTCGCGATCGTGATGGACAAGGTGACGTCGCCGACCCAGGCGGTGATCCGGGGCAAGGACACCATCCTGCTCGGCACCTACAACTATATGGGCATGACGTTCGACCCCGACGTCGTGGCGGCGGGCAAGAAGGCACTGGACGAATTCGGGTCGGGCACCACGGGCAGCCGGGTGTTGAACGGCACCTATGACCCGCACAAGGATTGCGAAGCGGCGCTGCGCGAATTCTATGGCACCGAACACGCCATGGTGTTCTCGACGGGATACCAGGCCAATCTGGGCATCATCTCGACGCTGGCGGGCAAGGGCGAATATATCATCCTCGACGCCGACAGCCATGCGTCGATCTATGATGGCTGTTCGCTCGGCAATGCCGAAATCGTCCGTTTCCGCCACAATTCGGTCGAGGACCTCGACAAGCGGCTGGGTCGCCTGCCCAAGGAGCCGGGCAAGCTGGTCGTGCTGGAGGGCGTCTATTCGATGCTCGGCGACATCGCGCCGCTGCCCGAAATGGTTGCGGTCGCGAAGAAGCACGGCGCGATGGTGCTGGTTGACGAAGCGCACGGCATGGGCTTTTTCGGCCCCAATGGCCGCGGCGTGTATGAGGAACAGGGCGTCGAGAAGGACGTCGATTTCGTCGTCGGCACCTTCTCCAAATCGGTCGGGACGGTCGGCGGCTTCTGCGTGTCGAACCATCCGAAGTTCGACGTGATGCGGCTGGTATGCCGTCCGTACGTCTTCACCGCGTCGCTGCCGCCCTCGGTCGTCGCGACCGCCGCGACCTCGATCCGCAAGCTGATGCACGCCGGGGACAAGCGCGCCCATCTGTGGCGCAATTCGAAGCGGCTGCATGGTGGCCTCAAGGACCTCGGCTTCAAGCTCGGCACCGACACCCCGCAATCCGCGATCATCGCGGTGATCCTCGAGGATCAGCAGCAGGCAGTGCTCATGTGGCAGGCGCTGCTGGAAGGTGGCCTGTACGTCAACATGGCGCGCCCGCCCGCGACGCCGGCCGGCACGTTCCTGCTGCGCTGCTCGCTCTGCGCGGAACATAGCGCCGAACAGGTCGAGACGATCCTCGGCATGTTCGAAGCCGCCGGTAAGGCGGTGGGGGTTCTCGCCTGAAATCCTCCCTGCTCGCGGGGAGGGAGACCGCCGCGAAGCGGTGGTGGAGGGGGTTCGCCGCGAACGCGACCGATCCGTCTGTGGAAACGCCCCTCCACCATCCTGCGGATGGTCCCCCTCCCCACCATGTGAGGAGAATTTTAGGGGACTAGCTTCGGCCGCAACCTTCGCTATAGCCTTGGCCCATGCCATCGATCGATCGCTACATGGCCCGGCTGATCGCGGTGCCGCTATTCTCCACGCTGCTGATTTCGGCGATGCTGCTCGTCCTCGACCGGATGCTGCGGCTGTTCGATTTCGTCGCGGCGGAGGGCGGCCCGGTCAGCGTCGTGTGGCGGATGCTCGCCAACCTGCTGCCCGAATATCTGGGCCTCGGCATTCCGATTGGGCTGATGCTCGGCATCCTGCTGGCGTTCCGCAAGCTCGCGACCAGTTCCGAACTCGACGTGATGCTGGGCGTCGGCATGAGCTACTGGCGGCTGCTGCGCGTCCCATTCTACTATGCGACGGTGCTGGCGGCGGCCAACCTGGCGATCGTCGGCTATATCCAGCCCCTCGCCCGCTATAATTACGAAGCGCTACGGTTCGAACTGCGCACCGGCGCGCTGGGGGCGTCGATCAAGGTCGGCGAATTCACCAAACTGGGCGAGCGGATGACGCTGCGCATCGAGGAAAGCCGCAATTCGGGCGCCGACCTGCGCGGTATCTTCGTGCAGGCGAGCCGCCCGAACGGCCAATGGCTGGGCGTGACGGCGGAGCGCGGGCAGTTCCTGCGCACCGACGATCCCAACACGATCATCTTTCGCCTGACCAACGGCACGCTGATCCATAATGCGCCGGATTTCCGCGTTCCCCGCACGCTGACCTTCACCGCGCACGACCTGCCGATTGACCTGCCCAAATTCGGCAGCTTCCGCCCACGCGGCGGGCGCGATCTCGAACAGACGCTGCCGCAGCTGGCGATTACCGGCCATAATCCCGATGTCAGCGAAGAGGATCGCGACGCGGCGCGGGCGAATTTCCATTTCCGGCTGGCGGAGGTGGCGACGATGTTCCTGCTGCCGATGCTCGCGCTGGCGCTCGGCGTGCCGCCCAAGCGGTCGTCGTCCGCGCTGGGCGTGTTCCTGTCGATCGTCATCATCGTGACCTATCACAAGGTCAATGAATATGGCGAAGCCGTCGGCGGGCTTGGCCGGATCGATCCGATCATCGCGCTGTGGGGGCCGTTCCTGCTGTTCACCGCGCTCGTACTGCGCCTGTACTGGGTGATCGCCCGTGTACCCGGCGGGGAGCCGATCGGCGGGCTGGAACGTGGCGCGGCAAAGATCGGCAAGTTCATCGGCCGCTATCTGCCCGGCCGGCGCAAGGCGGCGGCGTGATGCGCGGCTTCTTCCCTTCCTCGACGGTCGCGATCTACATGGCGCGGCTGTTCCTGGTCCGCACCTTTGCGATCCTATTTGCGCTGGTGCTGGTGTTGCAGGCGCTCGACCTGCTGAGCGAGAGCGGCAAAATCCTGGCCGTGCCGGGCAACGGACAGGCCGAAATCCTGCGCTACGTCTCGCTGCGGACGCCGCAGATCATTGCCCGGTTCCTGCCCTTCTCGGTGCTGCTCGGCACGATCCTGACGCTGACGCAGCTGAACCAGAACAGCGAGATCATCAGCCTGAAGGCGGCCGGTCTGTCGGCGCATCAGGTGCTGGCACCACTGATCCTCGCCAGCTTCGGCGTGGCGGCGCTGTCGTTCGCGTTCAACGACCGGGTCGTGGCGCGTGCCACCGCGACGCTCACCATCTGGGACAACGTCGATTACGGGGCGATGCCGGTCGACCGGGGCGAGCGGACCAATGTCTGGGTCCGCGATGGCGACAATCTGATCCAGGCGGCCCGCGTCGCCGGTCGCGGCGAGGCGACCCGGCTGCGCGGCATTACCGTCTATAATCGCGAAGGTAGCTCGCTGCGTGCACTGGTCACCGCGAGCAGCGGCCGACGTGAAGGCGGGGCGTGGCGGATCGAGAATGCCGAACGTTTCACCGTCGCGACCGGCATTCGCGAACGGCTGGGATCGCTCCGGATTGCCGGCGGGGTCCGGCCCGACCAGTTCACGCTGCAGAATGTCGATCCCGACGGCCTGTCCTTTGCCCAGCTGTCGAGCGCGATCGGCGATCTGAACGAAGCCGGCCGGCCGACCAAGGCACTGGAAGGCGCGTTGTG
This sequence comes from uncultured Sphingomonas sp., assembly GCA_913777295.1. Lineage (GTDB taxonomy): Bacteria > Pseudomonadota > Alphaproteobacteria > Sphingomonadales > Sphingomonadaceae > Sphingomonas. The sequence goes on from CAJYRU010000004.1 coordinate 37,302, forward strand.
GCACAAGCTGTCCGGCCCGCTGTCGGCGGTCCTCATGCCGCTGCTGGCGGCGGTCGCGGCGTTCGGTGTCGCCCGTTCCGGTAAATTGTTCGTGCGCGCGGTCATTGGCATGGCGCTTGGGTTCACCTATTTCGTGGCGGACAATTTCGCGCTCGCGATGGGCAACCTTGGGGCCTATCCGCCGTTCCTAGCGGCATGGGCACCGTTCCTGCTGTTCTTCCTGATCGGCGAAGCGGTGCTGATCCGGACCGAGGAATAGCCCAAGGATCGTCGTACTTTGGCCGCAAAGCGCGGGCAGAGCGGAAACGATGGGCGAATCGTCCGGTTAAAGGAATGGATTGAGGAAGTTAGGCCGATGAACGCGATCACCGAGAAGCAGGGCTTCTGGAAACAGTCGCACCATCTCGACAAGATGACCTTTCGGCAGCTTGTCGTTGCGTATTTTCAGTATCCGGCGATCATCGCCTATATAGCGCTGTCGTTCGTCGCGATCGGCCTGTTCGCTTGGCGGCCCGCGCCGCTGGTGCCGACATTGGCATCGGTCGGTATCGCGATCGTCGCCTATCCGCTCGTCTGGTATGTGCTGCATCGTTGGGTGCTTCATTCGAACTGGATGTTCAAGTTCGCGCCGCTGGCCGCGACGTGGAAGCGGATCCATTATGATCACCATCAGGACCCGAACCACCTCGAGGTGCTGTTCGGCGCGCTGCACACCACCCTGCCCGCGATTGCCCTCGCGACTGCGCCGATCGGCTATGCGATTGGCGGGTTCGGCGGGGCGATGGCAGCGCTGGCAACCGGTCTGCTGACGACCTGCTTCTACGAATTCTGCCACTGCATCCAGCATCTGGCGTACAAGCCGAAAAACAAGCTGCTGGTCGAATGGAAGCGCAAGCATATGGCGCACCATTTCCATGACGAGCATGGCAATTTCGGTATTACCAACTTCTTCTGGGACAAGATTTTCGGCACCCATTACGAGCGTTCGGAACGCCCGGAAAAGAGCCCGACCGTCTTCAACCTCGGCTATACCGAAGAGGTCGCCAAAAAATATCCGAAGGTCGCCGAACTTTCGGGTGGCGTGGCCAAGGGGCATCCGCGCTATCGTGGATGACAGGATGACGGATTTGTCATTTGAAGTTTGAGACGGGGCGGCGCATTGCCGCCCC
>CAJYRU010000005.1 GCA_913777295.1 uncultured Sphingomonas sp.
GCGCAGGATAATCAGAGCGTGCGCGGGCAGCTGCTGTGGAAGCCCGCGCACGCTCTGGTTATCCTGCGCATTGGCATAGCCGCCGAGCGCCGTGTTGCGGATCGTGCCCCGGCGCGAGGTGACCGAAGCGGAGATGCGCGCCGCCAGCGTATCGCCGACGAGCGGGCCGGAGGCGGAGGCCTTGGCCTGGATGAAGTCGTAATTGCCGGTGGTCAGCTCGACCCGCGCTTCGGGGGTGAAGCTGGGTTTGCGCGTGGTGATGTTGATCGCGCCCGCCGTCGTGTTCTTGCCGTAGAGCGTCCCCTGCGGCCCGCGCAGGATTTCGATGCGTTCGGTGTCGGTGAAGTCGAACGTCGCCGAGGCGATGCGGCTGTAATAGACGCCGTCGACATCGATGCCGACGCCCTGTTCGATGCCGTCGTTGGTCAGGCCGAACGGCGCGCCCAGCCCCCGGATGTTGGCGGCGGAATTGCGCGGGTTTGTCGAATAGAATTGGAGCGTCGGTTGCAGCTGCGTCAGGCGGTTGACGTTGTAGGCCCCCGTATCGGCCAGCGTCGTGCCGCCGATCACCGACATCGCGATCGGCACCTGCTGCACCGTTTCCGCGCGGCGGCGGGCGGTGACGACGATCTCCCCGCTTTCGGCAGGGGCAAGGCGGCCGGTGTCGCGGCGCTCGTCTTCTTCCGGTGCCTGCACGACCGGTTCGGGGGGCGGCGCAGGCTGTGCGGCGACCTGCGCCAGAATCAGCGCCAACGACAATGCCATGCGTAATCTCCCTGTCCTTTGATAGGAGAATGGCGCAGGCGCATAAGTCCAGCAATAGCGTAGGAATTTAGCGCGCCCTAGTTTGGCTTGTAGCCGACCCCGATCCGCCGCACCGCGCCCGCGCGCCGTCGCAGCAGCGCGCGGACATGGGCGCGGGCGGCTTCCTCGCTGGCAAAGGCGTGGGTGCGGTGCTGGCCCGCTCGGCCGATCCGGCCCCAGCGCGTCTCCACCAGCAAGGTCCCGAACAGGTCGCGGCAGGCGACCACCGACCAGCGTCGCGCGATGCCGCGCGCGGGATCGCGGGCGGTCAGCTCGAGGGGGGTGAAGGGCAGGTCCATGGCGCGACTATCGCGCGGGCGCGGGCGCGTGTCGCACCGATTGTCTGAATCAGTGCGGGGACTTCGATCGAGCGGGTGAATCAGCGGCGATGGCGCAGCCGCGCGGCGTGGAGGATGTCGACGGTGCGGCCATGCCCGCGCCATCCGGCACGCACCATCTGTCCGACCCGCTTGCCATGGACCAGCAGCGGCAGCGCCAGCAGCGCTGCGGGAAAGAAGGCGAGCGCCAGTGCCGATCCGTCGAGCGCCGCCGCCATGGCGCAGGACAGGCCGAACAGCGCCAGCCCGGCCCCCTTCCAGCGCAGGTCGCGGCGGGTCATGCGCGCTGCTCCGTGTCGGCAATCACCAGCGTTGCTGCCGCCCTCAGCACCGCCGTCATGCCGGTGGCGGCGGCGGGCCGCGCGCCAGTCCACAGCAGCAGGTCTGCGGGGGCCTCCGCCTCCTGCAGCAGCGCACCGCGCATGTCGGTCATGTCGAAGGTCAGGCCGATGGCCGGATCGTGCAGCCGCTGGGCGGCGGCGCGGGCGCGGCCGATCAGTGCCGGCGACCCGTCGATGCCGCGTCCCTCGATCGCGGTGAAGCCCAGCGCCCGGGCATGGCGCGCGACCGCGATCAGCAGCGTGCCGCACGCGCAATCGGCGTCGACGATCCGCACCGCATGGCGATGGGCGTCGCGCAGGGCCTGCAACGCGGCGACGATCCGCGGCCAGCGCGGGTCGGCCTGCACGCTGCGACGGACGGGGGCCGGATGCGCGCGGACGAGGGGCCGGGCGGGGACGATACGGGCGGCGTTCCTCATGCCGCCACCCGTTCGCCATCGGTGAGCGGCGCGAAGGACACGCACGGGACCAAAGGCACCGTCGCCATGCACAGGCGGGCATGGCGCATCCGGCATTCGCCGCGGGCATAGCCGATCGCGGCCTCGCGCGAGACGAAGCGTCCTTCGAGCCGGTGGCCGCTATCCTGCACCAGCCAGTGGCCGGCGCTGTCCTGTCCGACATGGATGGTCGCCGCTTCGTCGGGTTCCGGGTTGGATTGGGGGGACATGCAATCTGTCTTCCAGAGGTCGGGCGTCCTGCGCCCGCCGCCATCAGCTATGCCCCGCCGCATTGGGTTTCGAGAGCGATTTCAGCCAATTGCATAGCGCCCGCATAGTGCGGCGCGGCGATTATGCCGGCGCTATGCGAAAGCGGGAATTCGCTCTCGTCTTGCTATGCCGCGCCCGATAGCTGGAACGCCACGTTCGAGAGGAGACGTGGCATGGAGCGATGGCGAACCCGCCGGGCCGACCGGGCCTTGCGGTTTTCGGGACTGGTGTTGCTGGCGGTGGCGGGGGCGGCGTTGCGCTGGCTGTATGCACTGCATGTACCGCCGCAATCGGCGGGGCTGCTGGCGTACGGGCTGGGCGCGGTCGGCTATATGGCGGCGAGCAGCGGGACGGCGCTGGTGATGCTGGGCCGGCATCTGTTCGACGAGGTGGCGGTCAGCCCGCGCTGGGGGCGGCATCGGGGGGGGGGGTAGGGGGTTCTCGACGGATGCTTCTCGACAGGCTCGAAGCTGCTCGAACCGGACGGGGGGCCTCACCCCCTTCGTCACCCCGGCGCAGGCTGGGGTTTCCCTGTGGTACGCGCGCCGTGTTCCAATGGGGGAGATCCCAGCCTGCGCTGGGATGACGTTCGTGGTGACGGGGGCATCTCTCGCATCTCCCATCCGTCATTCCGGCGCAGGCCGGAATCCATGGATGGGGTGAGGTCGCGTTTCGATCGTGAACACCCGACACAATGGATTCCGGCCTTCGCCGGAATGACGGGGGAGTAGAAAACCGCGTACCCCCGCGCAGGCGGGGGGCCAGAGCGACGGGGCGCAACGCCTGCGACCCTGGACCCCCGCCTGCGCGGGGGTACGGCGCCAGCCCTACCGTCCCTTGAGCGCCGCGGCCTCGCCCGCTGCGTCGAGCGGGTCGCCGGCGGCCATTGCCTGTGCCTGTTCCAGCACGGCGGCCATCGGCGATCCGGCCTGGGCATAGGCGGTGGTGGTCGCTTGCCCCCCGCCCTGCAGCGCCTGTACCCGCCACGGGCCGCTGTCGCCCGCACAGGCGATGCCGCCGGTGGTACCGGTTTCGAAGGTGCGGCACAGCGCGCCGGCGCGGTCGCGGAAGGTGATGCCGATCTTTACCGGCGCGTCCGCCCCCTGCGTCGAGGCGAGCTGCGTGTCGAGCGCGCGGGCGAGGCCGCCTTGCGCGACCGCCGTGCCGCCTTCGAAGCCCAGATCGCTGCCCGACCGTGGCACCAGCTGCCCGAGCAGCAGTCCGGCAACGAGGCTGGCGGCGACCGCGCCCCACCAGCGTTGCGGTTTCGGCGCGGGCTTGCGCGCCGGGAAGGCGACGACGTTGTCGGTGCGCGCGAACAGCGCCTCGACCCCGGCGGGCATCGGTTGTGCGTCGAGGGCGGCAAAGCTGCCGCGCAGCCGGGCCGTCAGCGCGCGGTGGCGCTCGACCTCTTGCGCCAGCGCCGGATCCTCGGCCATCGCCCGTTCGACCCGCCTGGCGGTGATCGGGTCCAGCTCGCCATCGGCATAGGCGGCGAGCGTTTCGGGGTCGATCGTCATGCCGCTTCTCCCAGATGGCCGAGCAATGCCTCCCGCCCGCGCACCAGGCGCGAGGTGAGCGTGCCCATCGGCACGTCGAGAATCTCCGCCGCCTCGCGATAGGCAAAGCCCTCCACCATCACCAGCGCGATCACCTCGCGCTGTTCGGGGGGCAGCTTGGCCATCGCCCGGCCGATATTGTGCATTTCCACGGTCATTTCCTGTTCGCCCTGCCGTCCCACGGCGTCGCCTTCGTCCGGTGCGACGAAGGTTTCGCGCCGCCTTGCCTGTGCCCGGACCGTGTCGATCCACAAATTGCGCAGGATGCGGATCGCCCAGGCATCCAGCCTGGTGCCCGGCTGCCACTGGTCGCGCCGCGTCAGCGCGCGCTCGACCGCCGCCTGCAACAGGTCGTCGGCATCGGCGGGGTGGCGGGCGAGCGCATGGGCGACACGCCGCAACCGGGGCAGATGCGTCAGCAATTCGTCTTCGAAGCGCAAAACGGTCCTTTCCGGGCTTCGGGGATGAAACGGATGGCGTCGTCCGTTTCATCCGGCATGACGATGGAAAATCCTAGAGCCGATCGGATACGGTTTCGGTGCGGTCGGCGGGAAGGGAAAGAAGCAATGGGTGCACGCGAAGGCGCGGAGACGCGAAGGGGTTGCGCGACAGGAAAGCCCGTCCGCGTCAGCGGTTTCCTCTCCTGCGGTCCGCGAAGGATGTCGTCTCCCGATCGCAAGAGGTCGCCACGGGCGCACCTCCTTCGCGTCTCCGCGCCTTCGCGTGAACCCATTCTCCTTCCGGCCACCCGTCATGCCGGCGTATCGATGCGAGCGACAAGGGATGCAGGGGGTGAAGCGTGATGGCCGGCACCAAATTCCTGCGCTGGGTCGCGCTCGCGCTGGCCCTGCCCACGGCGGCATCGGCGCAGCTGCTGCCCGCCGCGCCGCAGCTGCCGCAACTGCCTGGCCGGATCGGCGAGGCGGTCGGCGGTATCCGGGGGGCGCTGCCGGTCGACGGGGCGGTGGCCGATGTGCGCCAGCTGGTGCGGCAATCGGTCGACCGCGCCCGCGACCTCGTCCGCCGCTTTCCCGACCGGATCGAGCTGGACCGCGACGACAACCCGGTGCGCGCGGGCGAGGTGACGCTGGCCGATCCCGATCCGGCGCTGTTGGCGCTGGCGGCACGGGCCGGCTTTTCGGTGATCGCGAGCGAGCGGTACGACGATCTCGGCATCGGCTTTGCCCGACTGCGCGCGCCCGCCGGCCTGTCGGCGGTGGAGGCGGCGCGGGTGCTGGGCCGGATCGTCGGCGGCGACCGGGTGGCGCTCGACCCGCTCTATAGCGCGAGCGGGGTGGGGGCGGCCATGCCCGACCCTGCCATGGCCATCACCAACGCCTTGGTGGTGGGTCGAGCCGTTCCCTCTTCCACTCGTACCCCGGCGAAGGCCGGGGTCCAGCTGGGGGACGTTGGCACTCTATCGAAAGGCCTTCCCAACTGGGCCCCGGCCTTCGCCGGGGTACGGGGCGTGGGTAGCCTCGCCCCCGGTGCCAGCCCCAAGCGGATCGGCATCATCGACGGCGGCGTGGGCGGGGGGACGCCGGGGCTGGCCGCGCAACAGGGTTTTGCGAGCGGCGCCCCGCGCGCCAGCGATCATGGCATGGCGGTGGCGTCGCTGCTGACCGGCGGCGGCGGTATCCGCGCGAGCGCGCCCGGCGCGGCGCTGCACGTCGCCGATGTCTATGGCAGCGATCCGGCGGGCGGCAGCGCTAGCGCGCTCGCCCGGGCGCTGGTGTGGATGGTGCGCGGGCAGGTGCCGGTGGTGGTGATGAGCCTCGCCGGCCCCGACAATGCGCTGCTCGGACGCTTCGTCGCGGCGGCGCGCGCGCGGGGAACGGTGGTGGTCGCGGCGGTCGGCAATAACGGCCCCGCCGCCCCACCGGCTTATCCCGCCAGCTACCCCCAGGCGATCGCCGTCACCGGGGTCGACGGGCGCGGCCGGGTGCTGCTGGAGGCCGGGCGCGCGCGCCACCTCGACTATGCCGCCCCAGGGGCCGACATGCTGGCGCTGAACGCCGCCGGACAGGCGCGCAGCGTGCGTGGCACGTCGTTCGCGGCCCCCCTGGTCGCCGCGCGGCTGTCGGCGGTATGGGCGGGCGATGCGGCGGCGGCGATCAAGGCGCTTGACCGCGAGGCGAAGCGCGGCGGTCGCACCGGGCGCGGCGTGGTGTGCGGCGAATGTCGGACGCCGTCGCGATAGGGGAAGGATCGGTTTTGGAGGTAACTCCCCCGACCGGTCCTTTCGTCCAGCTCCCCCACATATTATACGTTTCAGCAGGGAAACGGGGGAATGACCATGAAATTCTGGATGGGCGCGCTGGCCCTGCTTGTGTCGGGCACTGCACAGGCGCAGACCTGTGAACTGCATATCTGGCCGACCGAAAACTATCGGGGCATGAAGATGAGCGGCATCGGCATGTTCGGCGGCGCGCTGGGCGGGTTGATCGACGGTGCGGCCAACAAGGGCAAGGTCGCGACGATTACCGACCTGATGCACCACGATCTTTCGCCCGAGGCGCAGGTCGACGCCTTGCGCACCGCCGATGTCGCGGGGACGCTGGGCCTTGCCGGCTATACCATCGTGGTCGAACCGGCGGTGCCGTCCGACGCGGCGGCCAAGGCCGATCCGGCGATCAAGGCCGCGCTGCGCACGATGCAGGCGAAGCTGGGCAAGGGCGAACGGCTGAGCGCCGCGACCACGCCCTGCTATTCCGAACTGGTCGGGGGCGAGCTATTCTACGTCAAGAAGCCGCTGGTCGGCACCAACCTGTTCGCCAAATGGACGTTTCGCGATTTCGGCCGGGACGGCACGGCCAAGCCGCGCAGCTTCCCCGGGCAGGTGAAGAACCCGCTGGCGGTCTTCCCGGCGAAAACGCCCGACCAGGCCGACGCGGCGAAGGCCGACCTGCGCGACGCCTATGCCAAGGGGTTCGCCGAATATGTCGCGAAGAAGGTGCGCGGCGCATCGGCGGTGACCGCGGCGCGGTAGGGGGCGGCGGCGTCACCACGGGACGGGGCCAGCCCGGCTGCCCCGAACGTCATCCCGGCGAAGGTCGGGATCTCCCGACAATTGATGCGCGACCTCGCCCTACCGGGAAAAGGCCCCGTCGAAAAAAATCGCACGGGCCGGGATTAAACCGCAAACGGCACCCGTTCTCCTTCACGAAGCGCCCCTCGCGGCGCACGGACAAAGGAGAACAGCCATGAAGACCATGTTCTTGATGGGTGCGGCCCTTGCAGCCGCGATCGCGACCCCCGCTTCGGCCCAGCTGCTGGGTGGCGGCGGGCTGACCGGCGGGCTGGGCGGCAGCCTCAGCGGCGGGGTCGGCGGCGTGACCGGCGGCAGCATCGACCGCACCGTCGCTCCGATCCGCGACCGTGCCGAAACGACCGCCCGCACCACCCGTCGCGGTGGCGGGGAAGTCACCACCGAACGGCAGGTCGACCGGCGCAGCGGCCGGGTGCGTGGCGGCGGCTCGGCCCGTGGCGACGGCGCGATCGACGGCACGGCCCAGGCGCTGGGCGGCACGGTCGGCGGGTCGGGCAATGGCTCGGGCAGCGCAGGCGGCAGCGTCGATGCGCAGCTGATCGGGACCGACGCGGTCCGCGACACCGCCGGCGCGGCCCGCGACCGGGTGCAGCGCGGCGTCGCCACCACCCGCGACCGGGCGGCCGGTGCGGTCGGTACGGTCCGTGACCGGGCAAATGGCGCGGTCGGAACGGTGCGCGACACGGCAGGCGGCCTGACCGGCGCGGCCAGCGGCAGTGCTTCGGGCATGGCGAACGGTGCGATCGGCAACGGCTCGGCCTCGGGCAGCGGATCGGGCGAAGGCTCGCTGTCGCTGATGGGCGGCGGCGCGATCCCCGCGCTCAACCCCGGCCAGACCGTCCGCGACGCCAGCGGCGAAGCGATCGGCCGCGTCCAGTCAGTCGGCCGCAATGCTGCCGGCCGGGTGGAATCGGTAACGATGGCCGTCGGCAAGCGCGTCGCGACCCTGCCGGCCGACAATTTCAGCGTCGAAGGCGGCGTGCTGGTGTCGGCGATGGGCGAGGCCCAAGTGAAGCGCGCGGCGAAGGACCAGGCGGAGTAACCGCTTCGGCCTGACGCAGGGACGCCGGCCACGGGAGGGAGCCCGTGGCCGGCGTTTTCGTGTGTTACCTGCCGTCCACCGCGTTCAGGATCGCCCGGCCATAGGCGGTCTTCTTGAACTTCTCACCCGCTGCCCGCGCCTGATCCGCCGAGATGAACCCCATCTCGAACGCGATTTCCTCAAGGCACGCGACCTGCACGCCCTGCCGGTGCTGGAGCGTGCGGACGAACTCGCCGGCTTCCAGCAGGCTGTCGTGCGTGCCGGTGTCGAGCCAGGCATAGCCGCGGCCCATCTGTTCGACATAGAGGTCGCCGGCCTCCATGTAGAGCCGGTTGAGATCGGTTATCTCCAGCTCGCCGCGCGGGGACGGCTTCAGGTTGCGGGCATATTCGACGACGCGGTTGTCGTAGAAATACAGGCCGGTCACCGCATGGTTCGACTTCGGTGCCGCCGGCTTCTCCTCGAGACTGACTGCGCGGCCGCCTTCGCCGAATTCGACCACGCCATAGCGTTCCGGGTCCTCGACGCGGTAGCTGAACACCGTCGCCCCGGTCGGGCGGGCAACGGCGTTGGCCAGCAGGTCGGTCAGGTGCGCGCCGAAGAAGATGTTGTCGCCCAGCACCAGCGCGACATTGTCGTCGCCGATGAAGTCCGCGCCGATGGTAAATGCCTGCGCCAGGCCATCGGGACTGGGCTGTTCGGCATATTGCATGGTCAGGCCGAACGCCGAACCGTCACCGAACAGGCGACGGTAATTGTCGATGAACTCCGGCGACGAGATGATGAGGATGTCGCGGATCCCCGCGAGCATCAGCACGCTCAGCGGGTAATAGATCATCGGCTTGTCATAGACGGGCAGCAGCTGCTTGTTCACCGCCAGCGTCGCCGGGTGAAGCCGCGTGCCCGAGCCGCCGGCGAGGATGATGCCCTTCATGTGTCTTGTCCGATCAGTTCGTCGAGAATGTCGCTGAGTGCCGCCTGCCACGGACGCGGTTCGATGCCGTAGGCGGCGTGGATCGCGCCGTGGCTGAGCAGCGAGTTGGACGGGCGTTTCGCTGGCGTCGGATAGTCGCTGCTGGGGATCGGCACCACATCGGCGGTCGCGCCGCCGCGCGATCCCGACTGGGCAAAAATCTCACGCGCGAAGCCGGCCCAGCTGACCGCGCCGGCGTTGCTGAAGTGGAAGGTGCCGGTGGGCGCATCTGCGTCCTCGGCCAGACGCACCGCGATCGTCAGCAGCGCGCGTGCCAGATCGGCGGCGCCGGTCGGGCTGCCGACCTGATCGTCGACCACCGACAGCGAGGGCCGGGTGGCGCCGACGCGCAGCATCGTCTTCACGAAATTGTTGCCATGCGCCGACACGACCCAGGCGGTCCGCACAATCGCGTGGCGCACGCCACTGGTCCGCACCGCCAGCTCGCCGCCCAGCTTCGACGCGCCATAGACGCCCAGCGGCGCGATCGGGTCGTTCACTTCCCACGCGCCTTGCCGGTCGCCGGCAAAGACATAGTCGGTCGATACCTGCACCAGCGGGACATTCGCGGTGGAACAGGCCTGCGCAAAGGCGGCGGGCGCCAGCGCGTTGATCGCCCATGCGACGACCACGTCGCTCTCGGCCTTGTCGACCGCGGTATAGGCCGCGCCGTTGATGACCGCCGCCCAGTCGCGCGACGCGACCATGGCGGCAATCGCCGCCGGATCGGTCAGGTCGAGCGCGGCGCGGTCGAGCGCTACCACCTCGTAGCCGGCAGGACAGGGAATGCGCGCCAGTTCATGGCCCAGCTGTCCGCTGGCGCCGGTGACCAGGATCGGCCGCGTCATCAGGCGACGCCGCGCCGCTCGGATGCCTTGGCCGCGACCAGCGGACGCCACCATGCTTCGTTGGCCAGATACCATTCGACGGTCTTGCGGATGCCGGTCTCGAACGTTTCCGCCGGGTGCCAGCCCAGTTCGTCGCCGATGCGCGCGGCGTCGATCGCATAGCGCTTGTCATGGCCGGGACGGTCGGCGACCTCGGTCATCTGCTCGGCGTACGGCTTGCCATCGGCACGCGGACGCAGTTCGTCGAGGATCGCGCACAGCGTCTTCACGACCTCGATATTCTGCCGCTCGTTATGGCCGCCGACATTATAGGTCCGGCCGACCTTGCCCCGTTCGAACACCGCCTGCAGCGCGCGGACGTGATCCTCGACATACAGCCAGTCGCGGACCTGATCGCCCTTGCCATAGATCGGCAGCTTCTCGCCATCCAATGCCTTGGCGATCATCAGCGGGATCAGCTTTTCGGGGAAGTGATACGGCCCGTAATTGTTCGAGCAGTTGGTGATGAGCACCGGCAGGCCGAAGGTATGGCCCCATGCGCTGACCAGATGGTCCGACCCGGCCTTCGACGCCGAATAGGGCGAGCGCGGGTCATAGGGCGTGTCTTCGGTGAACAGGCCGGTATCGCCCAGCGTCCCGTATACTTCGTCGGTCGAGATATGGTGGAAGCGGAACGCCTTGCGCGCCTCCTCGTCGAGGCTCAGCCAGTATGCGCGCGCCTCGGCCAGCATGGTGTAGGTGCCGACGACATTGGTCTGGATGAAGGCGCCCGGGCCGTCGATCGAACGGTCGACATGGCTCTCGGCCGCGAGATGGGTGATGACGTCGGGCTTGAAACCGGCGATGGCGGCGCGCACCGCATCCGCGTCGCAGATGTCGCCCTGTACGAAGCTGTACCGATCGCTGTCGGCCACCCGCTCGACCGTCGACAGCGTGCCGGCATAGGTCAGCTTGTCGAAGTTGAGGACGATGTGGTCGGTATTCTCGATCAGGTGGCGCACCAGCGCCGACCCGATGAAGCCGGCCCCGCCGGTGACGAAGATGCGCATCGTTGAAGTCCTTTTAGGAAAGCGGGGCCAGCGGGCGGCCGTCATAGGCGAACGGGCTGTCGAACTCGGCCAGCGTCGGTTGGCGGGTGTCCTTGGGCGAAAGTTCGGGAATGGTCCCGGCGGGCATCGGCCAGTCGATGCCGACGCTGTCCCATGCGATCCCGCCGTCATGGTCGGGGGCATAGGTGTCGGAGCATTTATAGGTGACTTCGCAGTCCGGCTCGAGCGTCACGAAGCCGTGCGCGAAGCCGATCGGAATGAAGAGCTGATGCCCGTTTTCAGCGCTGAGTTCGGTGCCGACCCACTCTCCATAGGTGGGTGATCCCTTGCGGACGTCGACCGCGACATCGAAGATCCGCCCGCGGATGCAGCGCACCAGCTTGTCCTGGCCTCTGGGCAGCGTCTGGAAATGCAGGCCGCGGAGCGTGAAGGCGGGGGCGGAATAGGAGTGGTTGTCCTGCACAAAAGGGACGTCGATGCCCAGCGCTGCGAAGGCCGGGACCGAGTGGACCTCGGTGAACCAGCCACGGGCGTCACCGTGGCGTTTGGGCGTCAATAGGCGAACCGGAGCGAGCGTCATCGGCACAGCCGGTAGCCGCTTAACTGCCAATGCACAATATTTCTATGCCCATTGACTGGGCACGAGGATAAAGAAAGTAAACCAAGAGGTTGGAGGAGGTTAATTCAACAGCCGGCAATAGTCGTATTCATCCTTTGTCAGCGTCGTAGCCGCTGATTGGCTGTGCGTGCTTGGTCGCTGGCTACCAAGAAAGGGGACGTGGCGTTGGCTTGTGGGTCGTAATACCGGTCGATCCGGTTTCTGATACGGGCTTGCACGCGATTTTGGACACGGGCATCAATCCTAGCCATCGGTTCGATGCCGGTTTGTTGCGCCGTTTGTTCGCGAGTTTGCCGTAGTCCGGCCTGTCCAACGGCTGACACTGCCACATCCTGCCGAAGCGACGAGGGGGCTACGGAACTTTGTGTCGCGACCGGCCGGGTCTGATAATCTGGAACTGCATCCTCGTCCGTATTCCGTGAGGCCTGTTGGGCATGTGCCGGCGATGCCAACAAGGCGATCATCAGCGCCAATCCGCTGCCCAAGCCATTTCGCGTCATCATATCCTCGCCAGTTTATGGTACCGAAAACGCTGTATTATAGCGGAGAAAGCTGAATCTGCAGTATCTGACCGGAAGTGCCGTTCATGTCGGTATTATCCGGTACGAAGAATGTAAGATATTGGATCAAGCACCCCGTATTGAGCACGAATTCTCCAGCGAATCGACCGTTATCCTGGCTGGACTGCGGAAGCAGGACCTTCCCCAGCGGACGACCGTCAGTACAGTCAAGCGACCAATAAGGCGCGGCGCTGCCTGTTGCGGTAATTCCCTGGCTGACGCCGGTCAGGCGATAGCGACCGGGGAGCAGCATCTGCATCTGACGCAGAACGGGGCCACCGGCTCCTGCCGGTACGGCGAAATCGAACAAGCCGTTGCGATCGCCGTTACTCTGCAGCGATGCCGACACGCCGTTGTCATTCATCGGCGCCCAGTCGAATGGAGTGGGATTGGAAGGGGCGGCGGCGAAGCGAGGATTGCGCGAACGGTTACGTTCCGCACCCGGCGTGATCGTCGCATAATATTGCCATGCCTCGACCGCATGTCCCTCAGTCAGCAGGCGGTTTATCAGCAGGCCAGGGCCCCAAGGGGGTGGAGCGATATTGTGACGGGCCAGCGCCTGAAAGAGGGAGGCGGTGTTGCGCGCATCCGGACCATGCCCGGCTACATAGCCGGTGAACTGACTTGTCCATGCCGGTTGTTTCGACAGAGTTGCAACCAAGCTCTGTCGAATATCCGGTTCACTGATTGCAGATGCCAGCACCGGGAACAGCAAATCGGGGGCAATGCGCGAGGTGCGCAAAGCAATATCGTAACTGTGCAGCACGCCCGGGATGTCATTATGCGCCACCGCATCTTCGATCGCCCAGAGTTGGGTACGCAGATCACGTCGAGACAGCTTTTCGGAATACGCGAAAAGGCGTCGTGCCCCTGCCGTATCGCCGCGCACCTGGGCATTGATGCCAAGCGTTGCCACCGCCGGTACCGCGACCGGATCCTGATACAATGCAAGCCGGGCCATCTTGTCCGCCTGTCTCCGGTCTGCGGCGTCGGCCCCTGGGGCCGATAGCTTTTCCGACAGCAATGCGGTAATCCGCCCGTCCCATGGTGCCAGCGCATGAGCGCGCTCGGGATCGCTGCCCCGGATCATATAGGCCAGCGAATGCGCGACCGAGACCGTGCCCAGCCCCGCCGCCACTACCGCCAACGCACCGCGCACCGCCCATTCGGTCGGCGACCGGCGTGGACGGGACGCTGCGCGACGCCTGGACATCAGCCCTTGGCCTCGGCCGCCTTGTCGCGCCCATAGCCATAGCCATATTCATAGCCATAGCCATAATGCGCCTTGCGCGCCTCGAACTTGGTCAGCACGCCGCCAAAGATATGCGCATTGGCCGATGCCAGTCGCGCCAGCGCCGTCTTGACCAACGTCGAGCGAATACCGTGCGATTCCACCGCATAGACGACACCCTCGACCCGACTCGCGATCAGCGGCGCGTCGGCCAGGCCCATGACCGGCGGGCTGTCGATCACGACATGGTCGAAATGCTCGTGCAGGCGCTCGATCAGCAGCGACAGGCGATTGCCGGTCAGCAACTCGGCCGCGTTGGGCGGGATCGGCCCGGCCGACATGGCGGTGAAGCCCAATTCCGCCATCTCGAACGTCAGGGGGGCAATATCATCCTGGCCGGCGAGGAAGTTGCTCAGCCCATGGTCGTGGCTGACCCCCCCCAGGTGATGCACCGAGGGCGAACGCATGTCACCATCGACCAGGATCACTCGCCTGCCGCTGCGCGCCAGCATAGTGGCCAGCGCCAGCGCCGTGGTCGACTTGCCTTCTGCCGGACGGGTCGAAGTGACCGACAGCGAGCGCGGAACGCCATGTTCGGTCGTGAAGGCCAGGTTGGTCTGGATCGCGAGATAGGCATCGACCAGTTCCGACTTGCGGTCGAGTAGCGCTTCCTTCGGTGTGACATTGTCCACCTTGGGCACCGAGCCGAGCAGCGGAAGACCGAGCCGCCGCTCGACCTCCGCCGGATCGGCAATCGCCTCGTCCATCTGCTCGAGTGCGAAGGCCAGTGCAGCGCCCAAGCCAAGGCCGGCAAGCAAGGCAATTGCAAGGTTGATGAGCAGACGCGGGCTGGATGGCTTCTGCGGCACGTCCGCCTGATCCACGACCGACACGTTGTTGACGCCGACACCCCCTGCGACGCCAATCTCCTTGAAGCGCTGCAACAGCCCTTCGTAGAGTGCGCGATTGGTATCCACCTCCTGCTGGTAGATATTGTACTGGATCGAACGACGACGCAGGTCGAGATAGCTGCCCTTCAGCTGCTCGACGCGCGCCTGCAGCGCGCGTTCTCGTTCGACCGCACCGCGATAGTCGGTTTCGATCGATCCGCTCACCCGCCGCTCTTCGCTTGCGATGCTGCGATCGAGCTGGTCGATCTGCGATTTCAGGGCTTTCGCCGCCGGATATTCCGGCTCGAACTGGGTCAGGAGCTTCTGATATTCGGCCGCGAACTCGGCGCGGCGCTGACGCAGTGTGTTGATCGCCTGGTTGCGCAGGGCTTCCGACGACGCGCCGGCGCGTCCACCTTCCCGATATCGCGCTTCGGCGGCAATACGCTCTGCCGTAGCTTGGCTCAGGGCCGTATTGAGCGAGGCCAGATCGTCGGCCACGATCGAACGTTCCGCAGTCGAGCCATCGGCATTCGACTGTGCCGGCAGATTGATGATGCGTTCCTGCGAGGCATAGGCGACCAGCTGACGCTGGCTCTCGTCAAGCCGCTCCTTCTGCTGCGCGAGCTGCCGCTGAAGCAAGTTGCGGCCATAGGAGGTTGCTTGCACCTTGCGTTCAAGGTTGGTCTGGATGAACGCATCCGACCAGGTGTTCGCGACTTTCGCCGAAAAATCACCATCGGGACTGGTGAAGTGAATGTCGACCAGACGCGAAAGCCGGGTGGGATCGACGCTCAGATGCTTGCGCAGGATCTCGCCGGCAACGCGCTGGCGCACAAGGCGGCCGGCCGCAGGATAGCGACCGTTCACGAGCTGGAACGCCGGCTCCTTGCGAGACACGCCGAAGCGTTCGTAGAATTGTGGATCATCCACCAGGCGCAACTGAACGGCGACCCGCTCGGATAGTGATCGCGATTGCAGCAGGCCGTACTGGGTTTGGTAAAATTCCTGATCGGCGACGCTGGTCTCGCGCTCGACCCCTTGAAAATTGGTGACCTGGTTGGATTCACGCGAAATTTCGATCGTCGCCGTCGCCGTATATTGCGGCGTCATCAACAAGGTCGCGATAAGGCCCAGCAGGAAGCAGGCCGCCATCATGCCAAGGATGACGTACCGCCACCGCAGCGCGATACGGAAATATTGCCGGATCAGCGGCATTTCCCCGCTGGGAGCAGTCGCGATACCGTTGGATACGCCGCCGCCATTCGACGGAGAGAGGGTCTGCTGGTTCATCACGTGTCCCTTACTGCACGATCGCGATCAGCGGAGCAGCCAAGATCGGCGACAACGACACGAAATCACGGAACAGGCGGCGTTGCGGTGAATCGCCGACGACAATGACGTCATTGGCGTAGACAAGAGGATCATCATATGCGCCGCGCCGGATCGCAGCGACGTTGTAGAGGCCGGCCATGCGCTGGTTGCCGACGGTACGCAGGATCACGACGTCATCCTGGCGTGCAAATTCGGACAGGCCCTTGGCAGAGGCGATCACACGCATCAGCGTCATCTGGTTGGTAACCGGGTACAGGCCGGGTTCGACCACCTGACCATCGATCGTGACCACCTGACTGACCGAACTCTTGATGTTCACCGTCACTTCGGGATTGCGAACATAGCGCGCGCGGAGCGCCTGACTGATCTCGGTGGCCACCTCACTGGCTGTCTTTCCGCGAACGTCGATAGTTCCGGCCAGCGGCATGGCGATGCGGCCGCTGGCATCGACCTGCATTTCCCGATTGAGATCGGGGACATTGAATACGTCGACCTCAATCGTATCGAGCGGGCCGATCAGTGCGGGGCGATCGACCGCTGTCAGGTCTGCCCGACCGGGCGGAGGTAGAACGCTGGAGCCTTCCACGACCGTCAATTGCCCGTTGGACCGCAGGGGTTCGTGACGGGCACAGCCAGCGAGGGCGCTCGCGACAAGGAGTGCAATACAAAACTTGCGCATGCGCATGAAAATCCAGGATCGTGGAGGAGGACGCTCAGAAAGCCGCAGCCTATAGTTGCTGGCCCTGCCCGGGTAAAGCAGACTGGTCTTGCTCTACGCGAGGTTTGCACAGCCAAAATGCCGCCAAAACAATGGTAGCCATCATCATGGGTGTGCGCGCCGGATAGTCGACAATGCTGGCGACGAAAACGAGGAAGAGGATGGCACCGCCAGCGCGTGCCAGGGGGCTGCCGTTTCGCCATGCCTGTATGCTGGCCCAAGCCCACCATGCCAGTGCGGCGAACAGCGCTGCCGATGCGATGAGGCCGCCATCGAGAATGATTTCGAGGAAATCATTATGCGCATGGTTGAAATAGGTCAGTTTCAGCAATTCAAACGGTTCGTGGATGCGGAACACGGGATCAAAGCTGCCAAATCCGGTTCCGGCCGGAAAGTACGTCCGGATCATGTCCAACAGGGTCGGTAGCCCGCGGGCGCGCATGTCTGTCCCGGTTTCGACCACAATGGCGCGATTGATGGATTCAGCGCGACCGGCCAAGACGCTGAAGGCAACAAAGGCTGCGGTGACACTGGCAATCCCTACGATGAACAGCGGCGATACCCAACGTGGGAATCGTTGCAGTTCGCGCTGCAGGGGACGCCATGCCAGTACCATTGCGATGGCGACAGCCAGGCTGCCCACAAACATTCCGGCGCGAGAACCGGTTGCCAAGATTGTCAGAACGAACAGCAGCAGAATCCCGATACCGAGCGGACCACGCCAGCTCGGCCGCCGTCCGTCCTGAAACACCCAGATGGGAACCAGGACACAGCCGATCGCAAGGAACAGGGCGAAATGGTTACGATTGGCAAAGCTGCCACTTACCTGACCCGGAGTGTCGTTGATGAGTGGGTTGTTTATCCCGGTTCCGGAAAACTGCAGCAGCCCCAGTATTGCGGAAGCGAGGATCGTGCCAAGCAATATGGCCGGCAACCATCGCCGTTCCGACATTGGGAGATTGGTCAGCAGCAACACCCCTGCCAGCGGAACAACCAGCGAAGACAGGGCATTCCAGGTCGCGCCGGGTACAATGGACAAAGGGCGCCACGGTTGATCCGAAGCAACGGCATCTGCCAGTTGCATCCGGCCTGGCAGGCTTTCCCAAAGCGAAGGGGGTAGCGGAACCAGTTGCAGCATCGGCAACAATGCCGCCATCAACAAAAACCAGTATAGCGCCCGTGCTTCGTGCAAGGAACGTTTTCCAAGGAATGCAGCCAGGATCACGGTAATCCATGCTGCGATCCGCACGATGACTTGTCCCAGCGCATCCGCCCTGGAAGCTCCTCCTGCCACCCATAGGATCGCAAGAAAGCCAATCAGCAGGGTTAGGAAGACACTGGGCGCAAAATTGCGCGGAACACGGTTAGGCATGCCGATGCTCTATAATGCAAATATGGTCTCGACAACGTTGCCATGGTTCAGGATCGGTTGCCTCAAGAGGGAAAATCAGGCCGTTCACAAAGCGAGCCGGCCGCCAGGTGGGAGAAGATTGCTTTCGATCCGTGTCGTCGCTGGTCGATAGTCCGCGCCGTTTTCCACGGTTACCAGTCCGACCGCTTGTGGATTGTTGCGCCAGTCATTGGCAACGACGCTCAATCCCCGGATTCGACCTTTACCAAGGTAGAGCGGGGCTGATCCTGGGCGGCCATTACCGGTGCCAGTAAACAAATTGTTGCTCAGCGTGACGTCCGTGCCCTTATACAGCGCCAGCGCAATACCCTCGCGCCATCCGCAGTGGTCGAACCGGTCGGATACCGTCACGTCGGAAACGCCTGCGTCCGGTAACGTGAAGCCGAGGAAGCTGCGGCTTGCATAATTCCGCCATTGATTTCCGCGGATCGTGACCCCCTTGGCGGAGAAAATCTGAAACCCGCCATAGCCGCCGTCGCCGTCGTTGTTCTCGATTACGCAATCCATCGATGGCAATGCCGCCGTCGGTTCGCGGTTGATCGACACGGCAATGTCGCCTCCAGTCCCGCGATAGGTACGGAACCGGTTGTTTGCGATCAATATGGAACGGGGCGGGGAAGCCACCGCCGGAACCGTGACGGCGATCTGTCCGACATTACCCCCGCATTGTTCGAACGAGCAGTTGGTCACCCGAAGGTTTTCGAGGCGATAGAAGGCGAAGGCGTCGGGTTCGAAATCTATCGGGCCGGGCATGTTGGGACGTGTGCAACGTACGAAACGACACTGGTCTATCAAGATTCCAAAGCCGCCGGTTACGGAAATGCCATTGCGATTGTCGTTGTTCACCCCGTCGAAAAGGCAATCGCGCACAACGACATTGCGGATGATACGCGGCGAGCGTACCGGCCAGCCAAATTCTGCCCCGAGATAGAGACCGTCGCCTGCGAAACCGACGAACTGGACTCCTTCGATATTCAGTCCATCGACACCTGAAACAGAGATCAGGTTCCAGTGTTCACGAAAGCCCGTGCTGGCAACCAGCCCTTCGATGCGAAGGTTGCGGATCGTGATCCGGGTCAGCGGATCGGTACTGGTTTTGCTGACGATCGACAATGCAGCCATGGCAGCGGGCGTGGTCCGCAACACAGATCGGTCGCTATCGCCATAGAGGGTGACGTCGGAGCGCAACGGCAACGCATTCAACCGATAGGCACCGTCCGGTGCCGACCCACCCCCCGCTGGAAAGTACAGGATGGATCCCTGCTGCATGGCGCGAAGCGCTGCGGCGGTGTCGTCGGCGTCGCCGGGGCGCCGAAAGTCGGGAACGCGCATCGCGGCAGCCTGGCCCCGGCATTCTGCAATCAGGGGCAGGCTGGCTGCCAAGGCGGCGATACCGCCCAAAAAATGTCTTCTGCTCGACGATCGCGAGACAGGACGGGGAAGGCGGCCGGGGTCGGTAGGGGCGGGCATGGCCGTCTCATACATTGCAGCTTGGCAGACGGCTACTTAAGGCGGCTACGAACGGGAGATCGTACCATGTGTGGAATTGCAGGCTTTCTCGAGCGCGGCGGCTTCGGGGCGGAAGCAAGCGCAAGCCTGCGGGCTATGACCGGCAAGATAGAGCATCGGGGTCCGGACGATGAGGGGCAGTGGATCGATGCCGCTTCGGGCGTGGCGCTGGGGCATCGCCGTCTTGCAATCATCGATCTTTCGCCAGCGGGGCATCAGCCGATGCACGCCCCTTCGGGGCGGTTCGTGCTGATATTCAATGGTGAAATCTACAACCATCGTCAGCTGCGCGAGCGTCTCGAGCAGGATAGGCACGCGCCGGCGTGGCGAGGCCATTCCGATACGGAGGTCCTGCTCGCCTGCTTTGACCAATGGGGAGTGGAGCGCACGCTGGAGGAAGCGAACGGCATGTTCGCGATCGCCCTGTGGGACCGGGCAGAGCGGCGACTGACGCTGGCGCGCGACAGGGCGGGCGAAAAGCCGCTATATTACGGGTGGCAGGGAAACAGTTTCGTCTTTGCGTCGGAACTCAAGGCAATCACGACGCACCCGGATTTTCGCAAGGTGATCGACCGCGACGCCGTCGCGGCTTTCATGCGCTTTGGTTACGTACCGGCACCCTTAAGCATATGGCAGGGGATCGCAAAGTTGCCGCCTGCCCATCGTATCGATATTACACTGGATGATCCGCGACCCGCGGTTTCCCGGGCCTATTGGGATATTCGTGCCGTCGCGGCACGGGGGGTGGCGGCCCCGGTTGCCGACGGTCCTGAACTGGTCGACGAACTGGACACACTCCTGCGGGATGCCGTGCGGTTGCGAATGGAAGCGGACGTGCCGCTGGGTACTTTCCTGTCGGGCGGGGTCGATTCCTCGGTCATCACTGCCTTGATGCAGGCGCAGTCGTCGCAACCGGTCCGCAGCTTCTCCATTGGCTTTGCCGAGCGAGGCTATGACGAATCCGGCTATGCGCGTGCCGTTGCCGAGCATCTGGGAACAGACCATCATGAACTGCGCGTTTCCACCGCAGAGGCGCAGGCGGTATTGCCGATGCTTCCGCGGATATGGGACGAGCCATTTGCCGATGCCTCTCAAATCCCGACTTATTTGGTCAACGCATTGGCCCGCCAGGAAGTGACGGTTGCGTTGTCTGGAGATGGAGGTGACGAGCTGTTTGCCGGATATAACCGTCATGTCATGGGCGCCAGCATCTGGAACCGCTTCGGCAACCTGCCGCGACCGCTCCGGCACGGTATGGCAACGGTTCTGGCACATCCCGCTACGGGCAATCTTGCTGCCGGAATATCGCGGGTGACAGGGGTCGGGGGGCGGATCGCCGGATTGGCGGAACGCTTGCCCAAGATCGCAATGGTGATGGCTGCCGATACCCCCGCCGAGGTCCATGCCCGCCTGATCGCGCAATGGCAGCCGGGCGAACGGCCGGTTCGTGGTGCCGACTGGCGCGAAACCGAACTCGACCTGCCGGAATTCGAAGATTTTCGGAACACCATGCTCTTCCTCGACACGATAACCTATTTGCCCGACGATATTCTGGCAAAGGTGGATAGGGCAGGGATGGCTGTCAGCCTCGAAGGTCGCATCCCCTTTCTGGATCATCGGCTGATGGAGTTTGCGTGGCGGGTGCCGATGAACGCCAAGATCCGAAACGGGCGCGGCAAGCATGTCCTGCGCGAGGTGCTATACCGATACGTCCCCGCTGCACTCATCGACCGTCCCAAGGCCGGCTTCGCGGTTCCAGTCGGCGATTGGCTGATCGGTGCGTTACGCGACTGGGCAGAGGACCTGCTGTCCCCGGCAAGGTTGCGATCGCAAGGGCTACTCGATGCGGACATGATTCAGGCACGCTGGCAGCGTTTCAAGCAGGGCGAACGCGCGCTCCTGCCCCGATTGTGGTGTGTCCTGATGTTTCAGGCATGGTATCGCGAACAGGGTTTTGAGTGATCCAAGCCCACCAACACTAATCGCCAAGCCTGCTGGTATGGATGCGGATGTATTTTGGCATCGACACTCTCGATTCAGCCTGCAATCGTATACGCCAATCCCGAAAAAATAACTGTCCTACAAAGATTTAGAAAAATAAGGTC
>CAJYRU010000006.1 GCA_913777295.1 uncultured Sphingomonas sp.
CGCGCAACGTCTTCGTCGATCGCGAGCTGGCGGAGGGCGAGGTGCTGGCCGAGGCCATGGCCGAGCGCGCCGGGTTCAAGGTCGCGCTGTCGGTGCCGCAGCGCGGCGTGCGCCGCCGCCTGCTCGACCAGGCGAAGCGCAATGCCGAGGAGGCGCTGGAACGCCGCAACGCGGAGTCCACGACCCAGGCCAAGCTGCTGCGCGAGGTCGCCGACCTGTTCGAACTGGAAGGGCCGCCCCACCGGATTGAGGTGTACGACAACAGCCATATCCAGGGGACCAATGCGCTGGGCGCGATGGTCGTCGCCGGGCCGGAGGGGTTCCGCAAGGGCCAGTATCGCAAGTTCAACATCAAGCAGGCGCAGACCAACGACGACTTCGCGATGATGAAGGAGGTGCTGACCCGCCGCTTCGCCCGCGCGCAGGAGGAGAATCCGGATCGCGAAACCGATCGCGACGGCAATGGCTGGCCCGACCTCGTGCTGATCGACGGCGGCAAGGGGCAGCTGAGCGCGGCCAAGGCGGTGCTGGAGGATCTCGGCATCGAGGACGTCTGCATGGTCGGCGTGGCGAAGGGGCCGCATCACGGCCGCGACGGGCGCGAGGTGTTCCACCTGATGGACGGGCGCGAACTGACGCTGCCGGTCAATTCGCCGGTGCTGTTCTATCTGCAAAGGCTGCGCGACGAGGTTCACCGCTTCGTCATCGGTGCGCATCGCGACAAGCGGTCGAAGGCGATCGGCGCCAGCCCGCTGGACGACGTCCCCGGCATCGGCCCGGCGCGCAAGAAGGCGTTGCTGATGCATTTCGGCACCGCCCGTGCGGTGCGCAACGCCAGCCTGGAGGATCTGCAAAAGGCACCGGGGGTCAGCAAGGCGATGGCGCAGGGGGTCTATGACTTCTTCCACGCCCGCTGACATCCGCCTCGACCCGGCGCTGGTCGCGCGGGCGCAGGCGGCGGGGATCGATGTCGCCGCCACCTGTCACGCCGCAGTGGTTCGGGCGGTCGAGGAGGCGGCACTGGCCGGCTTGCGCGCGGAAACGGCGGCGGCGATCGCCGAATGGAACGACTGGGCCGGAACGCCGGAGTAGGGGGCCGACCTTGGAGCGGACTGGAAGGTCCTGCGAGCTTCTGATCCGCCCACCCTGCACCATCGCCCCGGCGAAGGCGGAACCTGTGCGAAACGCTCCTCGCGTACCCCGGCGAAGGCCGGGGTCCGGTCGGGGGACGTCGGCAAGGTGCGGAAAGGCCTTTCCACTGGACCCCGGCCTTCGCCGGGGTACGTCGGGTTTGCAGCAATGCGCGTGACTTTCGCCAAGGTCTTGCGAACGCAGGAGCCTCAACCGGCTCCTTTCCCGCACTGTAGCCGGAAGATTTTTGACCCTCGCTGCAATGACGTCGCGAGGGTCGATGCGACGCCTTTACCCGATACTGCGCTGGATGAGGCTGCGGATTGCCTTCCAACGCCGGGCTTCGCCGGCGTCGCCCCGGTCGCCGGCGCGGGCGCTGCGCGATCCGGCGACATCGGACGCCGCCCGGCCGTGGCGGGCGACGAGGAAGATGGCGTCGGTGCGGTCGATGTCGTCGATCATCCAGTCCTCCGATACGATTGTTTCGCCGCCCAACGGCGTGTTCGCGGTTGATGTTCCGTCTGTCGAGCGCGGATTTCTGCGGATTTTGCGCAAGTTTCAGTACGGCTGGGAAACAATACGCGCTGCATCTAGCTTAGGATGGTTAACGTCCGGACGGTACATGGCGTACAATTCGTTCCGTGAGGGGCGAGCTGCTTTAGGGGATGTTTACGCCACCCCGTGCAGGATACGTCCATGGCCACGCCGGTATTCCTGACGATCGACACCGAATTGATGTGGCGGCACCATGCCGCCGATCTGCCCGCATCGACCGTCGTCGCCCGCTCGCTCGAACCCGCCGGGGTGGGGGTGACATGGCAGCTGGAGCGGTTGCGCGCCCATGGGCTGAAGGCGTGCTTCTTCGTCGATCCGCTCCCCGCACGCCTCTATGGCATGGCGGTGATCGCACCGACCGTGGAGGCGATTCTGACGGCGGGGCAGGAAGTACAGCTCCACCTGCACCCTAATTGGGTCGGTGCAATCGTCGGCGACCGGGGGCGGGCGCATGGCAGCTTCGAACTGGTCGACCTGTCGCGGCAGGAACAGCAGGATCTGCTGGGCGAGGCACGCGACCTGTTGCGCGAAGCCGGCGCACCCGATCCGGTGGCGTTCCGCGCGGGCAGCTACAGCGCCAACGATACCACCATCGACGCGCTGGCGGCATTGGGCTTCGCTTATGACAGCAGCCATAACGGCGCGCACCATCCATGGCCGAGCGCCATGTCGCTGTCGCCCGACCTGATCGCGCCGGTCGCGCATCGCGGCCTGGTCGAGCTGCCGGTGACGACCATCGCCATGCCCGGCGGCGGGCGTCGGCATTTCCAGATCTGCGCGCTGTCGGCGGCCGAGATGCGCGCCGCGCTGGCCCATGCCGCCGCGCAGGATCATGCGGCGGTCACGATCGTCAGCCACGGCTTCGAACTCGCCAACCGGCAGGGGACGCGCGCCAACGGCGTCCATGTCCGCCGGTTCGAGGCGCTGTGCCGCACGCTGGCCGATCGCGCCGGGGCGCTGCCCACGACCCATTTCTGCGACCGGCCCGCGCTGCGACTGGGGCAGGACGACCGCCCGCTGCCCGCCAGTTCATGGCGAACGCGGCGACGGCAGGTCGAACAGCTCTGGTCGAACTGGGTCGAGGAGCGCGCGGCATGACGGTCGTCGCCCAACCTTGGCCGCTGAAATTCCAGATCGGCGCCCGCACGTTGTTCTCGATCCGCCGCCGGCTGGTGCGCGTGCCGCTGGAGTTGCGCGACGTGCTGTCGGGGGTGGCGCCGGTCCTGCCGCCACTGCCGCCCGGCGCCGATGGCTGGTCGGTGACCTCGCTGCCCGAACCGCTGCTGGACAGGGTACGCCCCGACAGCGGCTTCGCCTTCGTCCGGCAACGCTACACCCGCTATCACACCGACCTGACCATCGGCTTCGACGCATGGTTCGCCGGCCTGTCGGGCAATGCCCGCTCCGGCCTGAAGCGCAAGGCGAAGAAGCTGGCCGAGGCCAACGAAGGCACGCTCGACGTCCGCACCTATCGCACGGCGCAGGAACTGGCCGAATTCCACGGCATCGCCCGCCGCGTGGCGGAGCGGACCTATCAGGAAAAGCTGCTCGGCGCCGGCATTCCGCAGGACATCGCCTTTCGCGCGGCGATGCAGGGAAAGGGAGCGCGGGGTGAGGCGTTCGGCTGGCTGCTGTTCGTCGGCGGCACGCCCATCGCCTATCTCTATTGCCCGATGACGGCGGGCGACGTCCGCTACGACTATGTCGGCCACGACCCGGCATGGAGCGAATGGTCACCCGGCAGCGTGCTGCACATGGAAGCATTCCGCACGCTGTTCGCGGAAGGAGCGGCGCTGCGCTTCGACTTCACGGAAGGGGAAGGGCAGCACAAGCGCCAGTTCGCCACCGTCGGCACCCCCTGCGCCGACCTGCTGCTGCTGCGCGGAACGCCGGGCAACCGCGCGACGGTAAAGGCGCTGCGGGCGTTCGACGCCATGGTCGAGCGGGTGAAGCAGGCGCGCGACTGGCCGGTCGTCGGGCCGCTGGTGGCGCGCGTACGGCGGGGGTAGCCGAGCTTCAAAGTTAACGAAGTTCACACTCGCGCGCGGTTTGCGCACCGCCGGGATTGCGTCCGGTTCGCGCAGGTAGGTCGGACAACGCAACGAGCGGCAGGGACGATGGCACCGTTCGGCCGCTGTAGGACAGCGAGAACCATTTCGGATCGTCATCCCCGCGCAGGCGGGGATCCATACACGCCGCGGTCGAGGATCGATCGCGAATGTTGGTGCATATGGATTCCCGCCTCCGCGGGAATGACAAAATCGGATTCCGCTCACGGAAAACCGTTCAGCGTCGCCAGCGGATGGACGATGCGTTAGCTTCCTGTACCGCCGAGCGAGAAGGAGCAGCGTGATGATCCGTCGATGGACGCAGATGGTCGATCGGGAATGGATCAGGGTCGGCTGGGTCGGATCGCAAACCGTGCGCCATCGCCTGCTGGCTTTCCTCCCGCTGCTAGTGATCGCCTTGGTCGCGCCGCTGTTCGCGTATTTCGGATATGAGGTTGCTAAAGGAATGATCCTCCTCGGGGTGGCGAAGAGCGGCCTTCTGACCCTCTGGATCGAGGGGCGGCGGATGGCGGCGCTACGCAATGCCCGACGATCCGAGCGGGTGTTTCGGGCGTCGAGCGGCGGTTGATCGATTGCGGTTACGCCTGCCTGCGATCGCCTGCTAAACCCGCCCCATGCACCTGACCGCCCCAGCGATCCTCCTGTCGTCCCGCCCGCACGGCGAACATGGCGCGGTGGTTAGGGCGCTCACCGAACAGGCCGGGGTCCAGCCCGGCTATGTTCGCGGCGGGCGGAGCCGGGCGATCCGGCCGATCCTGCAACCCGGCAACCTGATCCGCGGCGACTGGCGCGCGCGGACCGATACGCAGCTGGCGGCGCTGACCGTCGAGCTGATCGAAAGCCGCGCGCCGCTGTTCGCCGAGCCGCTGGCCGCCGCCGCGATCGACTGGATGTGTGCGCTCGCCGCCTATGCCCTGCCCGAGGCGCAGCCCTATCCCCGGATCCATGCCGCGCTGGACGGGCTGTTCGCCGCGATCGCCATCGCGCCAGGGGCCAGCGACTGGGTGGGGGCGCTGGTGCGGACCGAATTGCTGATCCTGTCCGAACTGGGCTTCGGCCTCTCGCTCGACGAATGCGTCGCGACCGGCGTCACCGACGACCTGACCCATGTCAGCCCCAAGAGCGGCGGCGCGGTGTCGCGGGGGGCAGCGACCGGCCTCGAACATCGCCTGCTGCCGCTGCCCGCCTTCCTGATCGAAGGGGGGCGGGCCGACTGGGCGGCGGCGTTCGACGGCCTCGCGCTGTCGGGCCATTTCCTGTCGCGCGACCTGCTGGGGCTGAAGGGGCAGGACGTACTGGCGGCGCGCACGCGGCTGGTCGAGCGGTTGAAAAGGACGGTTGCGTGAGCGCGCCGGAGTGGGCAGAGGCACGCACGCGCAATCTTCGTGCGTGAACCATGGATGATATGATGGCTTTGATCGCGATACTGCCCGGCGACGGGATCGGACCGGAAGTGGTGGCGGCGGCACGCCAGGTGCTGGAGAAGCTCGATCTCGGCCTAACGTTCGAGGAAGCGCCGGTCGGTGGAGCCGCCTATCGCGCACACGGCCATCCGTTGCCGCCCGCGACGCTCGACCTCGCGAAGCGCGCGGACGCCGTCCTGTTCGGCGCGGTCGGCGATCCCGAATTCGACAATGTCGCGCGCGAACATCGCCCGGAACAGGCGATCCTCGGCCTGCGCAAGGCACTGGGCCTGTTCGCCAATCTGCGTCCGGCCAAGCTGTTCGCGGGCCTTGAGGACGCCTCGGCGCTCCGCCCCGAAGTCGCCGCCGCGATCGACATGGTGATCGTGCGCGAATTGACCGGCGACGTGTATTTCGGCGAGAAGGGCCGCGGCACGACGCCGGACGGCCTGCGTGAAGGCCATGACCTGATGCGCTATGACGAGAACGAGGTCGCCCGCATCGCCCGCGTCGCGTTCGACACCGCGCGCACCCGCAACCACCGCCTGTGTTCGGTCGACAAGGCGAACGTGCTGGAAACGTCGCAGCTGTGGCGCGACGTGGTGATCGAGGTGGCCAAGGACTATCCCGACGTGGCGCTCACCCACATGTATGTCGACAATGCCGCGATGCAGCTGGTGCGCAATCCCGGCCAGTTCGACGTGATCGTCACCGGCAACCTGTTCGGCGACATATTGTCGGATCAGGCGAGCATGTGCGCCGGCTCCATCGGGATGCTGCCGTCGGCCGCGATCAACCAGGACAAGAAGGGCCTGTACGAACCGATCCACGGCTCGGCGCCCGATATTGCGGGCCAAGGCAAGGCGAACCCGCTGGCGACGATCCTGTCGGCGGCGATGATGCTGCGCCATTCGCTGGACATGGCGCAGGCCGCCGACCGGATCGAGGCGGCGGTGACCGCCACGCTGGTCGCCGGCCATCGCACCCACGATCTGGGCGGCATGGCGACCACGCAGGACATGACGAACGCGGTGCTGGCCGCGTTGTGACATTGGCACTGCCGTACCCCGGCGAAGGCCGGGGTCCAGTTACGGAATGATCGTGGTTCAAAGCGAGCGTCGCCCAACTGGACCCCGGCCTTCGCCGGGGTACGGTTCGGTCAGTGGTCCGCAGGTGCGCGCGCCACCCGACCGCGGTACGTATCGCCTGATGACCCCGCTCGCCCTCGCCATCGTCGTGCCCGTATTCAACGAACGCGGCAACGTTCCGCTGCTCGTCGCCGCGCTCGACGCCGCATTGCAGGGGATCGCGTGGGAGGCGATCTTCGTCGATGACGATAGCCCCGACGGCACAGCGGATGTTGCCCGCGCCCTTGCGCGCGACGACCCGCGCGTCCGCGTGATCCAGCGGATCGGCCGGCGCGGCCTGTCGACCGCCTGTATCGAGGGGATGTGCGCCACCGCCGCGCCGTTGGTCGCGGTGATCGACGGCGATCTGCAGCATGACGAAGCACTGCTGCCGCGGATGATGGCGGCGCTGGAGGCCGACCCGGCGCTCGACTTGGTGATCGGTTCGCGCTTCGTCGCGGGCGGCGGGACCGGGGCGTGGGATGCGGACCGCGTCGCCAAGTCGGCGCTGGCCACCCGCCTGTCGCGCCGCGTGCTGAAGGCCGATCTGTCCGATCCGATGAGCGGATTCTTCATGGTGCGGGGGGACGTCGTGCGCGGCGTCGTGCCGCGCCTGTCGGGGATCGGGTTCAAGATCCTGCTCGACATCCTGACCGCCGCGCCCCGGCCGCTGCGCTTCGTCG
>CAJYRU010000007.1 GCA_913777295.1 uncultured Sphingomonas sp.
AGCGCATCCTGTTCGAAGGGGCGCAGGGCGTGCTGCTCGACATCGACCACGGCACCTATCCGTTCGTCACCTCGTCCAACACCATTGCCGGCACGGCGGCGGGCGGGTCGGGCATGGGTCCGGGTGCGGTCGGCTTCGTGCTGGGCATCGCCAAGGCATACACCACCCGTGTCGGTTCCGGCCCGTTCCCGACCGAGCTGGAGAATGACACCGGCGAGCGTCTGGGCGTGCGCGGCCATGAATTCGGCACCGTGACCGGGCGCAAGCGTCGCTGCGGCTGGTTCGACAGCGTGCTGGTGCGGCAGGCGGCGGCCGTTGGCGGCATCACCGGCATCGCCCTTACCAAGATCGACGTGCTCGACGGGTTCGAGGAAGTGGCGATCTGCACCGGTTATCGCCTGGGCGACCAAGTGCTCGACTATTTCCCGGCCCATGCGGCCGATCAGGCAAAGGTGGAGCCGATCTACGAAACCATGCCCGGCTGGTCGGAATCGACCGCAGGTGCCCGCAGCTGGGCCGAACTGCCGGCACAGGCGATCAAGTATATCCGCCGCATCGAGGAACTGATCCAGTGCCCGGTGACGCTGGTATCGACCAGCCCGGAACGGGACGACACGATCCTGGTCCGCGATCCGTTCGCGGATTGATCGGAGACCATCCCCTCACCCGGCCACTCCCGTTCGGTTCGAGCAGCTTCGAGCGTAGTCGAGAAGCGTCAGTCGAGAACGCGCCGTTTGGGGCACCCCCTTCTCGACTTCGGTTTTCGACAAGCTCGAACTTGCGCTCGAAGCGAACGGGATGGATGGGCCAAGGGAGATGACACAAAAAACCCGCCCGGATCACTCCAGGCGGGTCTTTTTCCCATGACCGTTTATCGCGGCGTACCGGGGGCCGGCGGTGTCGTCGGCGTTTCGCCCGTGGTGGCAGGCGGCGTGGTGTCGTCCGTGGTCGTGTCGGTCTTCGACTCGCCCGGACGGGTCGGATCGGTCGGGGCGTCGACCGGGTTGGTCGGGCCGGTCGTCTGCGGCGCTGGCTGGGTCGGACGGCTCGGGTCGATCGGCCCCTGCGTCGTGGTCGGCGCAGTCGGGCTGGTCTGGGTCGGCGTCACCTGCGCGACGGCCGCGGTCGAACCGCACAGGATCAGCAGGCTCGTGACAATGGTCTTGCGCATCGAAAATCTCCTTGCATCAAGCAAGGGTTTCAATGCGTTGGCGACACGAAAGGGTCCGGCGGCCCGCATCGGCCCGCCGCGCGAACGGGTCGGAACGGGGACGGTTCGTTGCCCGACAACGACCGACCGTCGAACTTCTGTCCTTCGGCTATCCCGCCAACGTCATCCCGGCGAAGGCCGAAATCCCAATGATAGCACGGCGCCGCCCCCCGAAGGCGACCCGCTACCCCACCTGCCCACGATGCCGCAGCTTCTGGTCGGCCAGCACCAGCGCGACCATCGCCTCGACCACCGGCACCCCGCGAATGCCGACACAGGGATCGTGCCGCCCTTTGGTCGCAATCGTCGTCGCCTGCCCGTCCGGCCCGACCGTCTCGACCGGCGTCAGGATCGAGCTGGTCGGCTTGAACGCGACGCGTAGCGTTACGGGCTGCCCGGTCGAAATCCCGCCGGCAATGCCGCCCGCATGATTGGCGAGGAACTCCGGACCACCCGCACCCGGCCGCATCGGATCGGCATTCGCCTCACCCGACAGCGCAGCCGCCGCAAAGCCGTCGCCGATCTCGACGCCCTTCACCGCATTGATCGACATGGCGGCACTCGCCAGCTCGGCATCCAGCTTGGCATAGAGCGGCGCCCCCCAACCCGCCGGCACGCCCTCCGTGCGACAGGCGACGACCGCGCCCAGCGACGACCCGGCCTTGCGCGCACGATCGACCAGCGCCTCCCATCGTTCGGCCGCCGCCGCATCGGGGCAGAAGAACGGGTTGCGGCCGATCTCCGCCACGTCGAAGTTCGACGGATCGATCGCATCGCCACCGATCGATTCGACCCAGGCGGTGATCGTCACCTCCGGAACCACCAGCCGCGCCACCGCGCCTGCCGCAACCCGCGCCGCCGTCTCGCGCGCCGACGACCGCCCGCCGCCGCGATAGTCGCGGAAACCGTATTTGGCGTCATAGGCATAGTCGGCATGGCCGGGGCGATAGGCTTTGGCGACCTCCGAATAATCCTTCGACCGCTGGTCGACATTCTCGATCATCAGGCTGATCGGCGTGCCGGTCGTCCTGCCCTCGAACACGCCCGACAGGATGCGCACCGTATCAGGCTCCCGCCGCTGCGTGGTGAAGCGGCTGGTCCCCGGCCGCCGCGCGTCGAGGAACGGCTGGATGTCCGCCTCGCTCAGCGCCAGCCCCGGCGGACACCCGTCGACCACCGCGCCCAGCGCCGGGCCATGGCTCTCGCCCCAGGTCGTGAAGCGGAACAGATGCCCGAAACTATTGTGGCTCATGCGTCCTCCCCCAAAGCCGCAAAGGCGCGGGCATGGATCGCCGCGCCGGGTGTGTGGACGCACGGTCCGTCGTTCAGGCGGATGCCCAGGAAATAGTCGCCGGCATAGGGGCTGTCGAACCCGCGCGCCGTCGCCGCCTCGAACCCGAACCGGCCATAATAGGCCGGATCGCCCAGCACGAAGCCCAGTTCGACGCGCGCGCTGCGCAGATGGGCGATGGCGGCGGCGACCAGCGCCTCGCCCACACCCTGCCCGCGCGCAGCCTTCGCCACCGCCAGCGGCGCAAGGGCGACAGCGGCAACCTCGCGCGTATCGGCGGTGACCTGCATCCGGCTGGCCGCAATCATCCCGACCACTGCGCCGGCATCCTCAGCGACCAGCACCAGCACGAGATCGCCGTCGATCGCCAGTTGCTGGACCAGCCGCGCCTCTTCGTCGCGCGGGAAACAGGCGCATAGCAGGCCGTCCACCGCCGGTGCGTCCGCACCGGTCGCCGCCCGGATGACGCTCATACGCTTACGACAGCGCGATGTCGGGCGCGTCCTCGGCCTTCATGCCGATGACGTTGTAACCGGCATCGACATGATGGATTTCACCGGTGACGCCGCTCGACAGGTCGCTCAGCAGGTACAGCCCTGCGCCGCCCACATCGTCGATCGTCACGTTGCGGCGCAGCGGCGAGTTCAGTTCGTTCCACTTCAGGATATAGCGGAAATCGCCGATTCCACTGGCGGCCAGCGTCTTGATCGGCCCGGCGGAAATCGCGTTCACGCGAATATTCTCCGGCCCCATGTCCATCGCCAAATACTTGACCGACATGTCCAGCGCGGCCTTGGCAACGCCCATGACGTTATAGTGCGGCACGACCTTTTCCGACCCGTAATAGGTCAGCGTCAACAGCGATCCGCCATTAGGCATCAGCGCCCGCGCCCGCTTGGCGACGGCCGTGAACGAATATACGCTGATGTTCATCGTCATCAGGAAATTGTCGAGGCTCGTGTCGTAATACCGACCGCGCAGCTCGTTCTTGTCCGAAAAGCCGATGGCGTGGACGACGAAATCGATCGTCGGCCAGCGCGCGGCAATCGTGTCGAACGCCGCATCCAGCGCGCCCATGTCGGACACGTCGCATTCGATCAGGAAATCGGCGCCCAGTTCGGTCGCCAGCGGCCGCACGCGGCGTTCCAGCGCCTCACCCTGATAGGTGAAGGCCAGCTCCGCCCCCTGCGCGGCAAGCTGCTTGGCGATGCCCCAGGCCAGCGACCGATCGTTGGCGAGGCCCATGATGACCCCCCGCTTGCCCTGCATCAAACCGTTCACGCGACTTTCCCTCTTTCGTCTTTCGTTTCGCCCTCTAGCGCAGGGTCGGGTGTTTCCGCCAGCGCCGCGTTCAATTCGCCGCCGATCACCACGCCCAGCCCGACGATATAGAAGAAGAACAGCGCGATCATCACGCCCGCCAGGCTGCCATAGGTGCGGTCATATCCCCCCAGCGCATCGATCGCGAGCGGCAGCAGCTGGGTGGTTCCAATCCACACGCTTGCCGTCGCGACCGCGCCGGGCCATTTCGGGCAGTTGGAATTGCGATATTTCTTGGGACTGAGCGAATAGAACAGCGTGTAGAGCGCGACGAACAGCGCCAGCGCCGGGAACAGCTTGGCGATCGACAGATAGGCGGCATAGGGCTGCAGGAACGGCAGCAGGTGATAGATGACCTGCTCCACGCCGACCAGCACGACCTGAAGGCTGAACGCCAGCATCAGCATCACCACCGACCCGACGATCAGCCCGATCGACCCCAGCCGATATTCCCAGAACGGCCGCGAGAACGGGATGCCATAGGCCTGGCGCAGGATCGACCGCACCGTTTCGATAAAGCCGGTCGTGGTCCACAACCCGACCAGCGCACCCAG
This sequence comes from uncultured Sphingomonas sp., assembly GCA_913777295.1. GTDB lineage: Bacteria > Pseudomonadota > Alphaproteobacteria > Sphingomonadales > Sphingomonadaceae > Sphingomonas. The sequence continues at coordinate 4,376 of CAJYRU010000007.1, forward strand.
CCATAGCAGCGACCCCGACCGCGCCTGCAGCACGTCGAGGATCGGCTGTTCCAGCACCACCGCCACATCGCGCGGCACGGTTTCGAGGAAGGCGGTGACCGCGTGGATGCTGTCGCCGCTGCGCCCGACCGCCCGCGCGATCGCCGCCGCGACGATGAAAAACGGGAACAGCGTCAGCAGCGAAAGATAGGCGAGGTTGCCGGCATGGGTGAAGCCGTCGTTGAACGTGCCGATGGCGACGCGCTTCGTCACCTCGATCGCGCGCGCCGACGGGCGCAGCCGCGAAAGCGATGGGCGCCCATGGCGGTGCCTGGCCTCGGGCTGATGAAGGCGCAGCGCGTCAAGAACGCCGTCATCGTCCCGACCGGCGCGAAGGGCGGCTTCTACGCCAAGCAGCTCCCCGCGCCCTCGAACCGCGACGCATGGCTCGCAGAGGGCACC
>CAJYRU010000008.1 GCA_913777295.1 uncultured Sphingomonas sp.
GGACCATTGCGCCTCGCTCAACTCGTACCGCCTGATCCCCATTATCCGCTCCGCGCCACAACACGGATACTTATGAATCACCGTTCAGCGCGTTTGGGAATCCTGAATGTCGATCCGACCTAGTCGATGCGATAAAGCCGATCGACGGGACGCAGGACGCCGAGGCCACACGCGATTCGGCAGCCCGGGCGCTTTCTGACATCCTCGCCCAGAACAACGATCTCACTAACCTGTCACCCGCCCAGGTGGACCAGGTGACCGCATCCACGCTCGGCTACGACGTGGCTCATCGCATCGAGCTCGATGTCGGTAAGTCCATCATCGAAAAAGCCCCGACTAAGGGCGAGGGCCTGGAACGCCTTCAGGAGATGAAGGACTATGTCCGTGAGGTCGTGGCTGCTCAGTATGCGGCGGAGCGAGCGACCAACGGTGTCATCGGCCGTGCGGTGATCGATCGGATATCCCGCGAAGCCATCCAGCAGGCGTTCGAAGTCTTTGAAGAGGGGGGTGGACTATGACGAGGATCGCATGCCTTCCTCGGGATCTGCCGGACATTCCCGGCACTGACACCCGCTTCGACATTTACGCGAACTCCCGGATCAACGGGCGCGGTCGCGTTGGTGATCTCGTCCCGCGTCGCCTGCGAAAGCTCGGTCTCGCCCCGTCCGGGCAGGCATGGGACTTCGCCTCTTTCGCAATGGCCGTCGTCGCCGCCGACGAGGCGGTCTCGCGCGACCGGAGTCCCGACGGGTGGACGCGTCAGATCGAGCTGACTGTGGCCGTTGCAGCGCCCGACTTCTGGAACACACAAGCAACCCGCCTCACGCAGGCCCTGCGCTTCCTGTCAGGAGATATCTGGGAGATCCGCTTCATCGGTCACGGCGGAGCACCCGCCCCGCGGACCGGAGTCCGTCCGCGCCCCGAGGACATGGTCTGTTTGCTTTCAGGCGGCATGGACAGCCTCATCGGGGCGATCGACGTGGTCGGCGAGGGCCTGACCCCGCTGCTGGTCAGTCAGATGGCGAAGGGCGATACTCAGGACCAAAAACTGTTCGCCCTGAGCATTGCGCCTAGTAGCCGCCACCTGCAGCTCAACCATCATGCCCGGCCGCCCCATGCGTCCGAACGGTCGCAGCGGGCCAGGTCAATGGCCTTTCTCGGCTTCGGTGTACTTGCCGCCAGCTGTCTCCAACGACACGCGGACGGCGCCGTCGTCGAACTGCGCGTTCCAGAGAACGGCTTCATCAGCCAGAATGTGCCGCTGACCCCGCTGCGCACTGGATCCCTTAGCACCCGCACGACGCATCCATTCTTCCTGCGCCTCATTCAGGAGACGCTCGACGATGCTGGACTGCGCGTGCGAATCTACAATCCTTACGAACATCAGACCAAGGGTGAGATGCTGCGGGGTTGCACCGACCAAACTCTGCTTGCACAACTGGTCGACCGCTCGACCAGTTGCGGACGATATTCGCGCACCGGCTTCCAGCATTGCGGGCGCTGCGTGCCGTGCCAGGTCCGGCGTGGGGCCTATCTCGCTTGGGGACGTCCAGACACCACGCACGGCGGATACAAATACGGACCGCTGGGTCAAAACGATGTGCGTCACGCACGCTTTGACGATGTACGCTCAGTGGCGATCGCGATCGAGACTGTCCGCCGCCGGGGATTGGATGCGCTCATCGGCGGATCCATGAATCGGCAGTTACTTGGCAACCCCGCCCCCTATCGGCAGGTCGTGCAGAATGGCATTGCAGAACTCGCAGCCCTGCATGCTAACATGAGAATCCCTTGATCGACTTCCACTGCCATATCGACCTGTATCCCGACCCCGCCAAGATTCTAGAGGAAGTCGATTTGCACAAAACCTATGTGTTGGCGGTGACGACGACGCCCAAGGCGTGGCGCGGAACGAGGAAGCTGGTCGGAGACCGGAAGCGGGTGCAGGTGGCGCTCGGCCTGCATCCTGAGGTGGTGGCGCAGCGCCATGCCGAGGTCGCGCTTCTTTGCGGGCTTCTGCCCGAGGCGCGATACGTCGGTGAGATAGGCCTCGACGGCAGCCCGGCGCACCGGGATGCATTGGGGATCCAGCGCGAGGTCTTCGACCGGATCCTAAACGCCTGCTCAGACCAAGGCGGACGGATCATGACAATCCATTCGCGGAGCGCAGCGACGCTCGTCCTCGACGCGCTGGAGCTTCGTCCGCGCGCCGGGGTGCCGATCCTGCACTGGTTCAGCGGCACCGCTCGCGAACTCAACCGTGCAATTGATATGGGGTGCTGGTTCTCCATTGGACCGGCGATGCTGAGGTCCCGCAAGGGGCGCGAGCTTGCGTCCTTGATGCCATTAGATCGCCTGCTCACGGAGACCGATGCGCCGTTCGCGCGGGATGGGGACCAGCCTTTAATGCCATGGCATGCCTACGACTGTCTTCCAGAGCTGGGCACATTGACCGGCATCGACACTCTTGTGCTCGCCCGGCGTATCAGAGAAAATTTAAGAAATCTGCCGACGGCACTTCAAGATAGGATGGCTGCGTGAGGACCGGGCAGCCGTCTGTTTGCGCGCAAGTAGTCTGGAAATAAGCAAGCGGTAGAAGCTAAAGCGAGAAAATGGGGTAGCGAATGTCCTTGGGTATTTTGGAGCTCGTCGCCAACCAAGATGGACCTCTATTTCGTCATTCACCAACCTAAAAGACCCAAGTCCGGAACCCTCACCGCCGCTCGAAGCGATAGCGCACCGAGCCGCTTCGCACGACGCGGAAGCGATTGCGCTTGTCGAGCGCGGCAGGATTGCTGAGCGGCAAGACGCACCAACGCGACGGATCGAAGACGAACGGCACGTAGAGAATACGATAGCGCCGCTTGCGCTCTAGGCTCGCGCTGCCCGCGACTTCGAGCTCCCGAGCGCTCAGCTCAAACTCACCACCCTCATCAAGCGCGGACTTCACCTCATACAGATATTCGTGGCGCGCGGTTTCGACCCGGAAATCATAGCCGAGGCCATCGTCGCCAACGCCTCCCGTGCAGAAGGCCGCCCGGTTTGACGACACCCAACAGTCATCGCTCATCTCGCGCGAGTGGCGTACGTTCAGCTTAGACCCGTCTTCGTCAAGTGATCATCAGTGCTTCAGGAATGTCAGGTATTGGATGCTGACCTGCCATTCCCGGGGCGGCTCGCGAACGTCAGTTTTGTCCCGATTGTGTTGAAAAACTCCGCCGGTGATCGAACCTCACCGACTGCACGCAATTCTGTTACGTAATTATCTGCGCGCACGCAGTTCGGCTGCGCGCCCTTGATCACCTAATAATCGATAGTTTCGCGGTAAGGGCTCACCAACAAGGTCGTGGGAGTTTTTCAACACAATCTCCCAATCATCGCCGTACAGAATGCTCTAATCACACCAGGATATGATCCCTTTGGATAACGAATTTCGAGGCCGTTATTCGGAAAAGCACGCAGCCCGTGATGGCAGGATTGCGGCAGTAGAGCTGGGTTGAAGAGGTTGCCGCCTTTTGCACGGCAATCTCTTCAACTGTTAGCACCACGTCTGCAGATTGACTTGGTTCCCTAAATCGGCGCCATCGCGAACGAGCATCGCCAGCTTCGCGATCGCGCGGTCACATCCGGCTGCCAGTGACGCCGGCCGCCCCCGCACCTGCACGATCTCGCCCGGCAGCACCTTGAAGTGGGACTGAGCCCCGTCCTGCGGCACGATCACCACGCGAGCCTTGCCGGGGGCGAGTGACAGGCGGCATCCCGTCGAGACGTAGCAGACGGTGTCGCGCGGCAGCATGACGGTGATCCCGGTCATGACGGGGACGTCGTCTTCGCCGACGGCGAATTCGAGATAGATGAGATCGACCTGGGCTTCGACCGCTGTGCGACCGAACGCGATTCGCTGGTGGGGATCGAGCGGATCACCAGCCATGATCATCAGGCCGGGGTTCATAATCTTGTCGCCGAGCAGGAGCTTGGAAACGGAAGCGACATGGGCGCGGACATGGGCGGTCTGGTCGGGGTTCATGGTCTGTCTTCCTTGTTTCATCCCCACCACGGGGATCACATCGACTTGCCCATCCCCCTCATCTTCTCCCCTCCACCGCGATCGCGCCGTCGATCGGCCCGCACGGCGGGCAGTTCAACCGGCACTGAGCAACCCGGTCCCATGTGAAGCTGCACCGCGATCCGCCGCAGAGCGGCACGGTCGAGCGCGTGCGCCCCATCAGCGACGCGCACCGCCCGGACCTGCTCGAGGGCCGCCGGGCAGATGACGGCGGCGAGCGCCATCACGCCTCGCGTACCCGGCCCGCTCGCCGCATTCTGCCAGCGCTGGCCAGCCAGCACGAGCAGCGGGAAGGCGATGACGAGCGCCCAACACGCCTGCCGCAGCAGGCGGGGCATCGGCACCGTCATGACCGATCATCCCCGTCCGCAGGGCCGGATGCCGGGCTGCGCTCGCCGTGGACCAGCATGCGGATGGCCCGGACCAAGCCGTCGGCGCGTTCGTGTGCCGTTCGCCACGGCACCTCTTCGGCACGAAGGTGGCGCGCCGTCAGCCGGAACCCCGAAGCAGCCGTGCCATCCCGCTTGTCCGGTGTCGGCACGAGCCACAGGCCAGCGTCGACATCGGCCCAGAGCGTTAGCATCCAGTGCCAGGTGACCCGCCCGCTGTGCCACAGGCCCAGGGCGAAGCCCGGCATCGCGTCCGCCGACGGTGTCCTCACGATCAGCGCGTCTGACCGGGTTGCAACCAGGGCGCTGTCCATCGCCGCGATGGAGGTAGCGAGATTGCCGACCGTTGTCGTGACCAGCAGGTGGTTCGCTTCGCTATACAGGCAACCGGCCAGCGGCAGGCCGAGGTCGGCCGGCATGTCGGTCAGCCGCCACCCCGCCGCCTGCGCCAGTATTTGCACGACGTGCGAGTTCATCGCCTGGCCGATCCGTGGCCAGGGTTCGTTATCGTTCATGATGTTTCCCGATGATGGTGTTGATTGGCTGACGTGCGCGGTCGCGGTCAGGCTTGCCGCCAGTCGGCCTGGAACTGGCGAAACGCGTTGCCGACCAGGGCATGCGCCTTGTCGGTGGCAAGCGGTGTCACCCATTCACCAAAGCCCAGCGGCGTCAGTCGCCTGGGACCGGCAAGGAGAACATGAACATGCGGCGGGCTGGCACTTCCGGCCCGGTGGGGGGCATGCTGGACCAGCAATGCGGCGACCTCGAACGGATCGACGATCAACCGGCGGGTGAAGGCGCGGACCAGTTCATACTGCTCGTGCAGTCGCGCCGTCGGGAAGGTGAAGGTCAGATAGGCGAGCAGCGCCTTGGCCGTGACCGGCAGTTCTGCGTCGACCGTCTCCATCAGGACACGCGGGTCGGACAGCCGGTCGTCGGCCCCCGGCGGCAGCAACACCTCAACCCGTGCGGCGGTCAGCGTCCATGCCGGCGTGTCGGGTGGCGCACCAACGGTCAGCTTGGCGGCGGCAAAGGCTGCCGCGCTGTTCAGGTGGCCGCGAAAGCTGGGTCGCAGGCAGCCATACATGACACGGGTCGCATCGCGATCGGCATCGTCGCCGGTCAGCACCAGCCAGCTATGCGGGTTCCCCGGATCCGGCAGGCAGCCCGGGTTGACCTCGACGCTGGGCGTTGCAGTTGCTCGCTTGGCCTTGGTCCGCATCAGATCGCACCTTGCGGGTAGAGGCGTTCGGCCAAATCGGATGCGGCGCGGTAGATGCCGTCGGCGCGTTCGGCGAGCGTTGCATAGGGCGGCACCAGATAGAGTTCGAGGCCATGTGCCTCCAGCCGGATCGCCCCGCCGAACCCGAACGGCACCAGCCACAGGCCACCATCATCGTGGCGGTAGAGCGCCAGATCCTCCAGTTTGAAGGGCGTGAGGCCGCCGCCCGCCAGCACGACATCGATCGACACCGGCAGCAGGTCACCGCCGGTCAGGCAACAGCGCACCAGCATCA
>CAJYRU010000009.1 GCA_913777295.1 uncultured Sphingomonas sp.
GCATAGCGCAGGTCGTCGGTCGCCACCGGCTGCGCGGCGGCCGTTCCACCGACCGTCGCCAGCCGCCGATGCGCGAAGCCGACGCCGGGCGCGGTCCATTCGCCCGCGCCGTCCGGCCCGCGCGCCGCCATCGCCGCCGCCATCGCGCGCACCCGTGCCGGATCGACCGGCTTGGGCGTGCTCGGGTAGAACAACCCGGCGATCGCCCCCATCTCAGCGTGGCCCCGCCGCCGCGATGCCCGCCTGCCCTACGCACCTACTCATGACATGCGCGCTATCACGCGCCGCGTTCGTCAGCGACTCCGAACCGAGGGGCGTCGTCGCGGCGCCGCGTCCGATCGTCGCCGGATCAGCGTGTAATCCAGCCGGACGTGCGGCGCGTCGCCGCGCCGCGCCTCGCGCCGGTCGAACAGCATCCCTGCCAGCAACTGAACCGCCGCGCGGCTCATGTCGGCGATCGGCTGACGGATGGTCGTCAGTTCGGGCCAGATCGTCGTCGCCAGCGCGCTGTCGTCGAACCCGCACACCGTCAGGTCGCCCGGCACGTCCAGCCCACGACGATGCGCCACCGCGACCGAGGCGGCGGCCATGTCGTCGTTGCTGGCGAAGATCGCGGTCGGTGGGTCCGACAGGTCGAGCAATTCCTCCGCCGCCTCCAGCCCGGAGCGGTAATTATACAGCCCAGGCACGACCAGCGCGTCGTCGAGCGGACGGCCCTGTGCGGTCAATGCGGCGCGATAACCCGCCAGCCGCTCCGCGCTGGCGTGGATATTGTCGTTCCCGGTGATGAAGCCGATCCGCTCATGCCCCAGCGTCAGCAGATGGGTGGTCATTTCATGTGCCGCTGCCCGGTCGTCGATCGCAACCGCTCCCACCTCGGGCGGCGGCGCGTTGGTCGCGACCACCACGGTCGGGATGCCGGCGGCGCGCAGCGTATCGAGCACGATCGGCGAATCGCACAGCGGTGGCGGCAGGATGATCCCGTCGATCCCGCCGCGGATCAGCCGCTCCGCCACCTCGCGCTCATGGTCGCCGACATCGCATTTCTGCACGACCAGCTGGATGTCCGCGCGTCCGGCCTGGTCGAGACTGCCGAGCAGGAAGGCGCTGAGATAGGCCTCGCTGGGGTTGCTGAACAGCAGCCCCATCCGAAGCTGCGCACCGCCGGCCAGACGACGGGCGGCGGGATTGGGGGCGTAATCCAGTTGCCGGATCGCCGCGTTCACCGCCTCGCGCGTCTCGGCGCGGACGTTCGTCTCGGAATTGATGACGCGCGAGACGGTCATCGGCGACACACCGGCCAGCCGCGCCACGTCAGCAATCGTCGGCACGCCCGAGTGCCGCTTGCGTTTCTCCCCCGTCATGCGACCCTGCTTAGCAGGGTTGCGGCGACAGGTAAGTCGCCGTCGCCGCATTTTCACGATGACGGCGCGCCGGGCCGCATTGTAAGCCGCACGGCAGCGAGGCTGGCGAGAGGATCGGAACGATGGACGCGCTTCAGGAACCGACCCGACGTGCCGTGCTAACCGCCCTCGCCGCGTCGTCGATCATCCCGGTGGTCGCGCAGGCCGAGGGGGCTGGCGACACGCTGCCGCTGTGGCCCGGTTCGCCCCCCGGCGCCCCGGCCACGCTGCCGGTCCACAAGGTCGAGCAGCGGTCGAAGACCGCCGGCATCGACGATCGTTGGCTGACCGGCATCGCCACGCCCACGCTATCGGTCCGTCGGCCCGCCCAGCCAAACGGCGCCGCGGTGCTGCTGATCCCCGGCGGCGGCTATGGCTTCCTGGCGTTCGACAACGAAGGGGAGGAACAGGCGCGCTGGCTGACGGCACAGGGCGTCACCTGTTTCATTCTTTCCTACCGTTTGCCGGGCGAGGGCTGGCGGGATCGTGCCGTGGTGCCGCTGCAGGATGCGCAGCGTGGCATCCGCCTGATCCGCGCACGCGCCGCCGATTACGGCGTGGATGCGGCGCGGATCGCCGTGCTCGGCTTCTCGGCGGGCGGGCACCTCGCAGGCAGCCTCGCCACCCGCCATGCCGAACGCACCTATGCGCCCGTCGACGCTGCCGACCGGCACTCGGCGCGCCCCGACCTTGCCGGGCTGATCTATCCGGTCGTCTCGCTCGCCGCGCCCTTCACCCATGTCGGATCGCGCGACCATCTGCTCGGTACGCCCTCCGACGACGCCATGCGCCGCGCCGCCTCGGTGGAGGCGCATGTCGATGCGCAGACCGCCCCGATCTTCCTGACGCACGCCAGCGACGACGACGTCGTGCCGATCGCCAACAGCCTGACGCTGTATCAGTCGTTGCTCGCCGCGCGCCGCCCGGCGGAGTTGCACGCCTTCGATCAGGGTGGGCACGGCTTCGGCGTTCGCCTGCCCGCCACCACCCCGGCACATGCGTGGCCGACGCTGTTCACCGCCTTCGCCATGCGGCTCGGCGTCTTTCCGCCGTCGCGCGCCGCCTGAGCTTCGGCGGACTGATCGTTTTCGAACGCGATGGCGCAGCGGGGCGGCGGTCCCTACACTCCGGGGAT
>CAJYRU010000010.1 GCA_913777295.1 uncultured Sphingomonas sp.
TGACCGGGCAACCGGTCGGCGCCGGATGGGTCGCATCGGTCGCCGCCGTCATCGGCCTGACCGTGTGGGCCGGCTTCTTTGCCTATCGCCATGTCGATTATTCCGAGAATCTGTGGTGGAAATTCGCGCTGCACAGCGATGCCCCCCGCTTCCTGCGCGCGACGCTGGGCGTTATCGTCATGCTGGCGGGCGCGTGCGTGTGGCGGCTGATGTCACCGACCGCCACCGCGGCGCGCAGCGCACTGTCGGCGGTCGATTCGGCAACCGTCCGCCGCATCCTGGGACAGGCGAACCGCACCGACACGATGCTGGCGCTGACCGGCGACAAGCGCTTCCTGCTGTCCGAGGCCGGCGACGCCTTCGTCATGTACCAGGTCCATGGCGGCAGCTGGATCGTGATGGGCGATCCGGTCGGCCCGCGCGACGCATGGGGCGAATTGCTGTGGAATCTGCGCGACCTTGCGGACCGCGACCAGGGGCGGCTGCTCCTGTATCAGGTATCGTCGCCGGTCCTCGACATCGCGATCGGCATGGGGCTGAACATCGTGAAATATGGCGAGGATGCGGTGGTCGATCTGACCAGCTTCACCCTCGACACCCCCCGGCTGCGCGCGCTGCGCAAGTCGGAACGGGCGGTCGCGCGCAAGGGCGCGGCGATGCACATCGTCGCCGCCAGCGAACTCGGCACGATCATGGACGAACTCGAATCGGTGTCCGACGAATGGCTGGAGGCCAAGGCGCAGCGCGAAAAGGGCTTCAGCCTCGGCCATTTCGATCGCGACTATCTGTCGTTCTTCGACATGGCGGTGGTGACGATCGACGACCGCATCGTCGCCTTCGCCAATTTGTGGCTGACCGCCAACCGCAAGGAAGCATCGGTCGACCTGATGCGCCACCGGTCCGACACGCCGCCGGGCACGATGGACTATCTGCTGGTCAACCTGATGCTGTGGGCGCAGCAACAGGGCTATGCCCGCTTCTCGCTCGGCATGGCGCCGCTGTCGGGGATCGAGGATCGCCGCCTCGCCCCCGCCTGGGCCAAGGCGGCGGCGTTCATCTTTCGCCATGGCGAGCGCTTCTACGGCTTCCGGGGCCTGCGCACCTACAAGGAGAAGTTCGCGCCCGGATGGGAGCCGCGCTACATCGCCGGCCCCGGCGGCATCGGCCTGCTCCGCGCCTTGCGCGACCTCTCCCGCCTGATCGCCCGGCCCCAGCCCGCGCTCTATCTGCCTCCCGCCCCTGCTGCCGACCGGCTTGGCGTCGAACCGAAAGTACCCCTGTCATGAACCGTATCGACCGTCGTCGCCGCCTGCGCCGTCGCCTTGGCATCGGCGCGCTCATCGCCGGACTGCTGGTGCTGCTCGGCCTTGCCGCACCGTCGCTGCACCTGATCGACAGCCAGTCGCTGCGCCTGTTCGACGGCGGCAAGAAGCATCCGTCGGTGGTCGCCGTCTTTATCTCGGGCGACATGGGGCTGCGCTTCGGCCTGGGCAGCGTCGTCGTACCCGCCCTCGCGCAGCACGGCATTCCGGTCGTCGGCGTCAGTTCGCCGGTCAATTTCGGCACGCGCAAGACCCGCGAACAGGTCGACGCGATCGTCGCCAGCGCGATTCGTACCGCGCTAGCACGAACCGGCGCGGAGAAGGTGATCCTGATGGGCCAGTCGTTCGGCGCCGACATGGTGTCGGCCACCGCCCCCGACCTGCCCGCCGACCTGCGCGCGCGTATCGCCGCAATCAGCGTCGTCGTGCCGGCACAGACCGTCTATTTCCGCTCCGACCCCACCGGCATCCTCTATCACGGCACCCCCGATGCCCGCCCCACCGCGACGATGCGCGCGCTGGACTGGGCGCCGGTCATTTGCATCTATGGCCGCGAGGAGGAGGAAAGCCTGTGCCCGACGCTGCGTGGCAGCCATGCGCAGGTCGTCGGCCTGCCCGGCGGCCATTTCCTGCACCATGACGACCAGCTGGTGATCGCCACCATACTCGCCACGCTGCGCATGGCGGACCACAGCATTCTCGCCTGAAATTTTGTGCAGCGCACCCAAGATCGCCTTGATCCGGACAAAGCGTCCACTTAATAAGGATCGCGCCGCGACAGGGACGGCGCGAGACTGCGGATCAGCGACCGATGAGCGAGCAACAGCACGAGCAACAGCCGGCACAGGACACCGCCGATGCCGAACGCGGCAACGGTCGCGCCAAATGGATCGTGATCGCGCTGGTCGTGGTCGCGGCGGTGGTCGGCATCTGGTGGTACGTCGACTATCAGAACAACGGCAAATTCCTGCAGGAAACCGACGACGCCACGGTCCAGGCCGACATGGTGACGATCGCTCCCCGGGTATCGGGCTATGTCGCCGAGGTACTGGTGGGCGAAAACCAGGACGTGACCGCCGGCCAGCCGCTGGTCCGCATCGACCCGCGCGACGCCCGTGCGCAGGCAGCGCAGGCCGAGGCGCAGATCGCCGTCGCCGGTGCGCAGGCCGACACCGCCCGCGCGCAGATTACCGAACAATATGCCGCGATCGATCAGGCCCGCGCCCAGCTGGCCGCCGCGCGCAGCAAGGCCGCCTATGACGCCGCCGAGGTCGCGCGCTACCGCCCGCTCGCCGCTTCGGGTGCCGAGACCCGCCAGACGCTGGCCCAGCTGGAGGTAACCGCGCGCCAGTCGGCGGACAATGTCCGCGCTGCCGAGGCGGCGGTCGCCGCGCAGCAGCGCCGCGTCGGTTCGCTGCAGAGCCAGGTCGCACAGGGCCGCGCGCAGGGACAGGCCGCGCGCGCGCAGCTGGCCGCCGCCAGCGTCGATGTCGGCGCGACGCAGCTGACCGCGCCGATCGCCGGCCGCATCGGCGACAAGACGGTGACCATCGGCCAATATGTGCAGGCCGGCACGCGCCTCATGTCGGTCGTGCCGCTCGACCGCCTCTATATCACCGCCAATTTCAAGGAAACGCAGCTGGCGCTGATGCGGCCGGGCCAGCCGGTCGAGATCGAGGTCGATGCGCTCGACGGCGTGCCCATCGAGGGCCGCGTCGAAAGCCTGGCGCCGGGCACCGGCGCGCAATTCTCGCTGCTGCCGCCGCAGAACGCGACCGGAAACTTCACCAAGATCACGCAGCGCGTGCCGGTGCGCATCTCGATCGCCGCGACGCCGGAGGCCCGCCGCCTGCTGGTCCCCGGCCTCTCGGTGTCGGTGACGGTCGACACCCGCAATGCGCGCGGTGACCTGAAGAAGCTGCGCGAGCAGGCGGAGCGCTGACATGGCCAGTGCGGCGGCCACCGCCGGCGCGGGCATGACCGCCGCCCCGCCGCAAAAGGCCGACCTCGCGGCATGGCTGGCGGTGATCGCGGGCAATCTGGGCGCGCTGATGGCGACGCTCGACATCTCGATCGTCAATTCCGCGCTGCCGACCATCCAGGGCGAAATCGGCGCCAGCGGGACCGAGGGGACGTGGATCGCCACCGCCTATCTAGTCGCCGAAATCGTCATCATCCCCATGGCCGGCTGGTTGCAGCGGATGCTGGGGATGCGGACCTTCCTGCTGATCGCCGCTGCGCTGTTCACGCTGTTCTCGGTCATCTGCGGCATCGCCACCACCCTGCCGATGATGATTATCGGCCGCGTGGGACAGGGGTTTACCGGCGGGGCGATGATCCCGACCGCGCAGACGATCATCGCCCAGCGCCTGCCCCCGCACCAGCAGCCGGTCGGCATCGCCGTGTTCGGCGTGACCGCGATCCTGGGACCCGTGCTGGGGCCGCTGGTCGGCGGCTGGCTGACCGAGAATATAAGCTGGCACTATGCCTTCTTCCTGAACGTACCGATCTGCGCGATCCTGGTCACGCTGCTGCTGGTCGGCCTGCCGCATGAAAAGGCAAAGCTGCACCTGTTCCGCGAGGCCGACTGGCTGGGCATCGCCGGCCTCGCGCTGGGCCTCGGCGGCCTGACCGTGTTCCTCGAAGACGGGCAGCGCGAACAATGGTTCGATTCCGAACTCATCCGCTGGATGGCGTTCACCAGCGCGGTCGGCTTCGTCCTGCTGTTCTGGGGACAGGCGACGGCAAAGCGCCCGATCATCAAGCTGAAGCTGCTGCTTGACCGGCAATTCGGCGCGGTCGCGCTGATGGGGATCGTGCTGGGCGTCGTCCTCTACGGCACCAGCTATGCCATCCCGCAGTTCCTGGCGGCGCTGGCCGACTATAACGCGTTGCAGGCGGGCAAGGTCGTGCTGCTATCGGGCATCCCCAGCCTGATCCTGATGACGATGGTCCCGATCCTGCTGAAGCGGATCGACATCCGCATCGCGGTGTCGATGGGGCTGCTCATCATGGGCAGCGCCGCGCTGCTCGATGCGAACCTGACCGCGCAATCCTCCGGCCCCGACTTCACCGCGTCGCAGCTGCTGCGCGGGGTCGGACAGATCCTCGCCATGCTGTTCCTCAGCCAGGCCTGCGTCCGGTCGGTCCCGCCGGAGGATGCGGGCGATGCATCGGGCCTGTTCAACGCCTTCCGCAATCTGGGCGGCAGCTTTTCGCTCGCCGGCATCTCGATCCTGCAGGACCAGCGGATGTATTTCCATTCGCGCCGGATGGAGGAGACGCTGAACGCCAACAGCGCCGATGTGCAGACCTATGTCGTGCAGCTTGGCCGCGCGGTCGGCGATCCCGCGGCGGGCCTGCGGCTGCTCTCGCAGCAGATTTCGGCCGAGGCGCTGACCATGACCTATAACGACATCTTCTGGATCATGGGCATGGGCACCTTCTGCGTGCTGCCCCTCGTCCTGTTCCTCCGCCCCCTGCCCAAGGGCGCCAAACCGGCGACGGTGCATTGATGACGACCCGTATCCTTCCCCTGACCGCCCTGCTGCTGCTCGGCGCCTGCACCGTCGGCCCGGACTATGCCGGCCCGCCCGCCACCGCGTCGGACGCGGTACAGCGCGGCAGCTTCGCCCGCGCGGCCGACCCGGCCTTCACCCCCGCCCCCGGCCTCGCCCGCTGGTGGGAGGGGCTGAACGACCCGCTGCTTGACCGGCTTGTCGACGATGCGCTGGCGCACAGCCCCAGCATCGACCTCGCCGTCGCCCGCGTGCGCGAGGCGCAGGCCCAGCTGACCCAGCAGCGCGCCGCCCTGAAACCCAGCGCCAGCGCCAACGCGACCGTCATCGCCGCCGAACTGCCCCCGATCGAGCCGGGCGGCAACGGCACCGAGGTGCAGTTCTACAATGCCGGCGCCAATGCCAGCTGGGAACTCGACCTGTTCGGCGGGGGCCGCCGCCGGATCGAACAGGTCCGCGCCACCGGGGAAGCGCGCATCGCCGACCTCGCGGACGTGCAGGTGTCGCTGTCCGCCGCCGTGGCGCAGGCCTATGTCGCGTTGCGCGACGTACAGGCCCGCATGGCGGTGAGCGACGCGACCACCCGGTTGCAGCAGCAGCAGCTGACCCTCACCCGCCAGCGCCTCGCCGCCGGAACCGCGTCGCAGCTGTCGGTCGAACGGCTCCAGACCCAGCTGGACAATACGCGGGCGCAGGCGATCCCGCTGGCGGCACAGCGCGACGAATATTGGAACCAGCTGGCGGTGCTGACGGGCCGGACGCCCGGCGCGCTCGACGCGGCGCTCAGCGCCGTCGCCCCGGTCCCGCTGCCCCCGGCACAGGTCGCGGTCGGCGATCCCGCATCGCTGATCGCCCGCCGCCCCGACGTCCGCGCCGCCGAGCGCCAGCTCGCCGCCGGCACCGCCGGGGTCGGCGTGGCGAAGGCGCGCGAACTGCCCGGCATCCGGTTCCTCGGCCTGCTGGGGCTGGGCGGTACCTCGCCCGGCGACATCTTCGACCTCGGCAATATCGCCGCCATCGCCGCGCCTTCGCTTAGCTGGTCGTTCCTCGATTTTGGCCGGAACCGTGCCGCCACCCGCGTCAGCGAGGCGCAGCGCGACCAGGCCGATGCGACCTATCGCAAGACCGTGCTGGACGCGTTGCAGGATGCCGAAACCGCGCTGTCGCGCTATGGCAACAGCCGCCGGCAGCTGGGCCAGCTGGTGCAGGCGGAGGCGACCGCGAAGCGTGCCACCGCGCTCAACCGGCAACGCGTCGCGGCGGGCACGACCACGCTGATCGACCAGCTCGACGTCGAACGGCAGCAGCTGTCGGCGACCGCGGCGGTGACGCAGGCCCGTGCGCAGCTGACCCAATATTATATCGCGGTGAACAAGGCGCTGGGCCTCGGCTGGACCGATCCGGTCAGCGCGGACGCAGGCCGTTCAGCAGCAGCCGCAACGCCGCCGCAACCTGCGCGCTGACCTCGGTCGCGGCCATATAGGGCTGGACCAGCGTGCTGGCCATGCGGATGGTCAGCAGCAGGTCGTGCGGCGAAACGTCGTCGGCCACCTCGCCGCGTGCCTGCGCCGCGATCAGCGTCGGGGTCAGGATGCGCTCCATCCGTTCGCGCAGTTCGACGAACCGACCGATATTGGCGGTGTCGAGGTGCAGTTCGGCCGCGATCCGCGCAAGGAGCGTCATGGACTGCGCGCCGGCACGCACCAGCTGCTCGATCGTTTCCATGATCGGCAGTCCCGGGTCCAGCATCGCTTCGAACCGATCCGCCCCGCGCGAAAATATGGCGAGCGCCAGCGCCGCCCGATCTGGAAAATTGCGGTACAGCGTCGCCCGCCCGACACCGGCGGCGGCGGCGATCGCTTCCAGCGGCACGCCATAGCCATGGGTCGTGAAGCATTCGGTGGCAGCGGCGATCAACGCATCGCGCCGGAGCGCGGCATCGCGACGCGGCGCGCGGGTCGGCCGGGGATCGGCATCGTCGGTCATCGCGTTGTCTTAGAGGGAAAAAGGGGTGGCGTCATCGGTGCGCTGCCCTGCGCAGCCCGGCAAGGAAGGAGGACCTCTCCCTCTCGTCACTCCCGCGAAGGCGGGAGTCCATAGACGCTACCCGTTCGACTCCTGCCCAAAGGTCGGCGTATACGGATTCCCGCCTCCCCGGGAATGACGAAGCAATATCCACCCACGTCATCCCAGCGAAGGCTGGGATCTCCCGATAAAGGAACGCGCGCCTCGCCGCACGAGACCCCAGCCTTGGCCGGGGTGACGATGGTCGCCATCGCCCGCACGGTTCCTTTTGACGCCATCCCGCACTACACGCCCCCCATGACCAACGCCGCCGCCCCCGCAGCACCCGCGACCGCGCGCGCCGAACTGGCCGCGACGCTGCGCCTCGCCGCGCCGCTGGTCGGCGCGAACCTGTTGCAGATGGCGGTCTATGCGGTCGACGTCGTGTTCGTCGCGCGGCTGGGCGAGGTCGAACTCGCCGCCGCGACGCTGGGCGTCTATGTCTACAGCGTCATCCTGTTTGCCCTGTCCGGACTGGTCGGCGCAGCGGCACCGATCATCGCCGCCGAACTGGGACAGCGTCGCCATGCCGTGCGCGAAGTGCGCCGGTCGTTCCGCATGGCGGCATGGATCGCGGTACTGGGCAGCATCCCCTTCATGGCGCTGATGGCGCATGGGGAAAGCCTGCTGCTGCTCGCCGGACAGGATGCGCGGGTCGCGGCGCGGACCGATGCCTTTCTCGACATATTGCTCTGGGCGATGATCCCGGCGCTGGCCGGCACGGTCATGCGGATCACCGCCTCGGCGCTTGGCCGGCCCGGCTGGGCGATGGCGATCACCGCCATGGGGCTGGGCGTGTCGATCCTCGTCAACTGGCTGCTGGTGTTCGGCAATCTCGGCTTTCCCGCGCTGGGGCTGGAGGGGTCGGCGATCGCCAGCCTCTCGACCGCGACCGCGATGATGCTCGCCTATGCCGCCGTGCTGGTCGTCGACCGGCGGCTGCGGCGCTTCCGCCTGTTCGGCAACTGGTGGCGCGGCGAATGGTCGCGCCTGCGCCAGATCTTCGTGCTGGGCGTGCCGATCGCGGCGACGATGACGTTCGAGGGGGCGCTGTTCTCCGCCGCCGGCTTCCTGATGGGCCGGATCGGCGTGACCGAGGTGGCGGCCCACGCCATCGCGCTGCAGATCGCCGCCTTCCTGTTCCAGGTGCCGTTCGGCATCGCGCAGGCGGCGACGATCCGCGTGGGGCTGGCCTATGGCGCCCGCGACCGGCTGTGGATTGCCCGCGCGGGCTGGTCGGCGCTGGCGGTCGGCACCGGTTTCATGGGGTTCACCGCACTGACCCTGTGGCTGTTCCCGCGCGCCTTCCTGTCGGTCTATGTCGATGTTGACGCACCCGCCAATGCGGCGATGATCGCGCTGGCGCTGCAATATCTCGCCATCGCCGCCATCTTCCAGCTGGCCGACGGCGCGCAGGCGGTGGCCGCCGGCGTGCTCCGCGGGGTACAGGATACGCGTGTGCCGATGGTGATCGCGCTGATCGGCTATTGGACGGTCGGCTTCAGCGTGTCGGTCGCGCTCGGCTTCTGGACGTCGCTCGACGGGGTGGGCGTCTGGATCGGCCTTGCCTTCGGGCTGCTGGTCGTGGCGCTGCTGCTGGTCGATCGCTGGCGGCGGCGCGAACGATTGGGGCTGGTTCGACCCGTCTGACCTGCTGCACACATCAGCATCAAATTTGTTCCCGCACCGCTTGACGGTGGGTGAACGGCTTCACATATCCGGGGCGCTGGCACTCCCCTAGGGCGAGTGCCAAGACATGTTCAGTTATCGCAAAAGGGAATCGCGCATGAACTTCCGTCCGCTGCACGACCGCGTGCTCGTCCGCCGCGTCGAAGCCGAAGAGAAGACGCTCGGCGGGATCATCATCCCCGACACGGCCAAGGAAAAGCCGCAGGAAGGCGAAGTCGTCGCCGCCGGCGCCGGTGCCAAGAACGACAAGGGCGAGGTTTCGCCGCTCGACGTCAAGACCGGCGACCGCATCCTGTTCGGCAAGTGGTCGGGCACCGAGGTGAAGGTGAACGGCGAAGACCTGCTCATCATGAAGGAATCGGACAT
>CAJYRU010000011.1 GCA_913777295.1 uncultured Sphingomonas sp.
GTTGCTGGCGACGCCGCTTGCCGCCTCGGCGCAGACTGCCGCGCCGGCTCCGGCCGCGACCGCCAAGCTGACCATCGACAGCAGCATCGAAGCCATCGCTGCCAATCCCAAGGGCAAGGCGATCCTCGACGCGCAGTTTCCGGGGATGCTGGCGCATGAATCCTATCCGATGTTCAAAGGCATGAGCCTGAAGCAGGTGCAGCCCTATGCCAACGGCAAGATCACCGATCAGCAGGTGGCGACCGTCGCCGCCGAACTGGCGAAGCTGAACTGACGTGGTGCGCGTCGGCCTGATCGGGTTCGGCCTGGCCGGCGCGTCGTTCCACGCGCCGCTGATCGCGTGCGTGGAGGGGATGGAGCTGGCGGCGATCGCCACGTCACGCCCGATCGACCGCTTTCCCGGCGCGGCGCGCCACGACGATCCGATGGCGCTGATCGACGACGACAGCCTCGACCTGATCGTCGTCGCCACCCCCAATGACAGCCACGCCCCGCTGGCGCAGGCGGCGTTGGCCGCCGGCCGCCATGTCGTGGTCGACAAGCCGCTGGCGACCGACGACGGCGATGCGGTTGCACTGGTCCAGCTGGCGCGCGGGGCCGGGCGGCTGCTCAGCGTGTTCCATAATCGCCGCTGGGACAGCGATTTCCTGACGGTCGAACGCCTGCTGCGCGAGGATGCGCTGGGCGAGGTGCAGCTGGCGGAACTGCGCTGGGACCGGTTCCGACCGGCGATCAAGCCGGGCTGGCGCGAGGAAGGCGGTCCGGGCAGCGGGTTGCTGAACGATCTCGGGCCGCACATGATCGACCAGGCGATCCGCCTGTTCGGAATGCCCGATGCGGTCGCGGGCGACGTGACGACACAGCGCAGCGGCGCGGGCGTCGACGATTATTTCGAAATTGTGCTGCGCTACGGCGCGCGGCGGGTGACGATCGGCTCCGCCTCGCTGGTGGCCGCACCGCGCCCGCGCTTCGCGCTGCACGGGACGAAGGGCAGCTTCGTCAAATACGGCATCGACCCGCAGGAGGCGGTGCTGCGCGCCGGCGGGATGCCGACCGACAGCGGTTACGGCATCGAACCCGACTGCCTGTGGGGCACGCTGAGCGATGCGGAGGGGAATGCCCGGCCCGTCCGGTCGGAATCGGGTGATTGGCGGGGATTCTACCGCGCGATGCGGGACGCGATCCGGGGCGAGGGCACGGTTCCGGTCGATCCGGTCGACGCGGTGCGCGGCCTGCGCATCATCGCGGCGGCCCGGGCGGGATAAAAGCGCCGCAGTTATCGGCTGTTAACGCTCGTCCCCTAAGGATTGCGACTGATGTTCGACCTTCCCGACGTGGCGACGCTGCGCCAGTGCAGCATCCTGGGCAGCGCGGCCTATACCGTGGTATTCTTCGCCATGGGCGCGGGGGGCCCATGGTATCGCTATTGGGGCTGGGGGGCGTTCACCTATTGCGCCTCGCTGATCCTGGCCGGGCTTGTGGGGGAACCCAACCCGCTCTGGGCGCTGGTGCTGATCGATGGCGCCCTCAGCTTTTCGATGGCGCTGGTGCTGGCCGGCGTCCGGCGCTTCGACCGGCAGCCGGGGTTCGCGCCATGGATGTGGATCGTGGGGACGGTGACCGCGATCCTGCCGAGTGCGGTGCTGATCGTGTTCGGTGCCGGCGCGATCGCGGCGGCGGCCTGGTCGCTGACGATGGCGGTCAGTTCGCTCGCATTTGCCCTGCCGCTGATCCGCAATCGCGCGCCCGACGGCACTGCCCGGCCGCGGCGGCTCGCGGGGTTGCTGCTGGCGCTCTATGTCCCCGTCTACCTGACCGTCGCGGTCAGCGCGCTCGCGACGAAGGGGATGGCGCAACTGCTCGAAGCGATCCCTTATCTCGCCGATCAGCTGCTGTTCGGCGCGGCAAACCTCGCACTGTTGTGGATTCCGGCGGCGCGCGCGCAGCAGGAACTGCGGGACATGGCGCTGCGCGATCCGCTGACCGGCGTGTGGAACCGGGCGGCGCTGGCGGCGGGCGCGGCCAGACTGCTCGTGCCGGGCCGGGTTGCGCTGCTGATCGATGTCGACCGGTTCAAGGCGATCAACGACTGCCACGGCCATGCGGTGGGTGACAAGGTGCTGGTGGCGATCGCGCACGCCCTGCAACGCGGCGTCGGCGGCGATTTCGTCGCGCGGTTGGGTGGTGACGAGTTCCTGGTCGTGACCGATGCCGACGATCCGGCGTCGGCGGCCGAACGGCTTCGTCTCCGTGCCGGTCGTGGCGAGGCCGGGCTGCCGCCCTGGACGCTCAGCATTGGCGCGGCCCGGATCGAGGCGGGCGACCGGTCGATCGACGACGTGGTCCAGCGCGCCGACCTGCTGATGTATCGTGCCAAGGACCGGGGGCGCACGTCGGCGGCGGCATGACGCTGGCGCTCGCGCGGCGCACTCCCTAAATCGGGCGCGATGTCGGAAACCCCCAACGCCCCCAATCGCTTCCATGAGGACAAGGCCAGCTTCACCGTGCGCGGATCGGACGCGCCGGACATCGACGCCGGTGTCGCCGCGATCCGCAACGTGCTGGCGACGCTGCCCGCCCGCCCCGGCGTGTACCGGATGCAGGATGCGCGCGGCGAGGTGCTGTATGTCGGCAAGGCCCGCGCGCTCAAGAACCGCGTGGCGAACTATACGCAGGTGTCGCGCCTGACCAAGCGGTTGCAGCGCATGGTCGCGCAGACCCGCAGCATGACGATCGTCACGACCAATAACGAGGCGGAGGCGCTGCTGCTCGAAGCACAGCTCATCAAGCGCTATCGCCCGCCCTATAACGTGCTGTTGCGCGACGATAAGTCGTTCCCGTTCATCCTGCTGCGCGCCGATCACGACTTTCCGCGCATCCAGAAGCATCGCGGCGCCCGGCGGGCTAAGGGCAATTACTACGGCCCCTTCGCCAGTGCCGGATCGGTGACGCAGACGCTGAACGCGCTGCAGAAGCTGTTCCTGCTGCGCTCCTGCACCGACGGCTTCTTCAAGACGCGCGACCGGCCGTGCCTGCTGTACCAGATCAAGCGCTGCTCGGCCCCCTGTGTCGGGCGGATCGATCAGGCCGCCTATGCCGAACTGATCACCGACGCGAAGGATTTCCTGGCGGGCAAGTCGACCAAGGTGCAGGCGAAGCTCGGCACCCAGATGCAGGCGGCGGCGGAGGCGATGGACTTCGAACTAGCCGCCGTGCTGCGCGACCGGCTGAAGGCGCTGACCTTCATCCAGGGCAGCCAGGCAATCAACGCGGACGGCGTCGGCGATGCCGACATCTTCGCCATGGCGTGCCGCGAAGGGACGATCGGCATCCAGGCGTTCTTCATCCGCGGCGGCCAGAATTGGGGCCATCGCAGCTTCTTCCCGGCGCATACCAACGACGTGCCGGAGGACGAGGTGCTGTCGGCCTTCCTGATGCAATTCTACGAAGAGGTGCCGCCACCGCGCAACGTCTTCGTCGATCGCGAGCTGGCGGAGGGCGAGGTGCTGGCCGAGGCCATGGCCGAGCGCGCCGGGTTCAAGGTCGCGCTGTCGGTGCCGCAGCGCGGCGTGCGCCGCCGCCTGCTCGA
>CAJYRU010000012.1 GCA_913777295.1 uncultured Sphingomonas sp.
CGAATCGAGATGCTGTTGGGCCAGCGCGCCGCTCTGCGACGAATCGAAGAACAACAGGCGCGACCCTGGCCGAGTTGCGTGGGTGGGGGCTGAACGTCGTGCTGGTCGGCCCATTGCCGCGCTACGACGCCGCCCTGCCGCGCCTGTTGTTCTTCGATTCGTCGCAGAGCGGCGCGCTGGCCCAACAGCATCTCGATTCGACCATCTGGCCCATCGATGCGAAGATGCGCGAGGTGGCGAAGAAGGCTGGCGTCACATATTTTTCGGCGGTGGAGGCGCTGTGCTCCGGCGGCAAATGCCGGAATACGGAAGCCAGCGGACTGCCGTTACAATTTGATTATGTTCACTTAACCACGCCGGGATCGACCATCGTGGTATCGGCGATGCGCCCGGTGATAGACCGGGCGATTAACAGTAAGCGATGAAAACGCGCAGCCGCCGCCGAAATTTTTAAAATTTCCAGTTGCGATTTGCATCATTGCGGCTAACCTTGTTTCATAATCGGACGGCAAAGAATCGTACCGATGAGGAGAGGTTAAATGCGTTACGATTCGCTGGCTGCGCCCCTGTCCGAGCTGGACAGCCCCCCTTCGCAGAAGAGTGTCCTGTCGGTCATGGTGCTTGCCGCTGCCAGCACGCTGGTCTGGGGCGCCCTGATCGCGTTGGTCGCTTAAATCTTCACTGTCGGGCGGCATCACGTGCCGCCCTGTTATTCGTCGGCCTGTGATCCGTCGACCGGGCGCGTGGCGGTTTTGACCGCAACATTATGCACCCCAACGGCCCGTTGGGCCTTAGCCGTCTGTTCGGCATTCGCCACCTCGCTATGATCGACGATTTGCACGGCGCGGTGGGTGGGCGTGCCGGACGACGATGACGCTGCCAGTGCTTCGCGCTCGGCTATCCGCATTCGGCAGGATATGTCGCTGTCTCTGGCGCCAAGGACTTAACCTCTAGTTCCGAATCAGGTGCAAGATCGCTCTATGCGGCCCGGATCGGCTGACTTCCGCCATCGATGGTAAATCCATTTCCACACCGATAACGCGGCGCCAGTTCTTCGCGATAGCGAATGCTGAATGGCCCGCACGACGCAGCGCGCCTGCGATGTCGGGGAATGGAGAATCCGGAGAATGTGCGGAATGTCCACGCTTCGCTGTGAAGCTGGTGACCCCTACGAGAATCGAACTCGTGTTTTCGCCGTGAGAGGGCGACGTCCTAACCGCTAGACGAAGGGGCCGTTTGCGGGAGGAGCGCTCCTACGCCGACAGGATCACTGCGTCAAGCGACGAACGTGGCAGCCCTGCATTCGGATCATAAAGTTTCGTTTTGATACGTATACTGTTCATCAAAGGGAAACCTTTCAATCTGCTGCGCTTTGAACCGAGTGAACCATACACCGCAGGGCGTTTCCCATGGCCAAGACCTTTCCCGTCATCCTCGCGTTGATCCCACTGGCTGCCGTTATCGGCGCCTGCGTGGCATGTCCCTGATCCGCAGCAATTTATAGGCGCATAGCCAAAAGAAAAGGCCGCCGGATCGCTCCAGCGGCCTTTCCTGTCTGGTCGAACGCGTCGGGCTTCAGCCCTGCGCATCCTCCGAATTCGCGTCGTCACGGGCGATTTCACCCGGTTCGGCGTTGGGATCGTAATCCTCGGTGAAGCCGGCATCGTCACGCTCGAACATCGAGGCCATGACGTCGACGCCCTGCGCCTGCATCTCGGCTTCTTCCGGCGAGCGGGCGACGTTCACCTTGACGATGACCGACACTTCCGGGTGGAGCGCGATCTTCACGTCGTGCAGGCCGATCGCCTTGATCGGACGGTCGAGGGCGACCTGCGACTTGTCGACCTTGTGGCCGTCAGCGACCAGCGCTTCGACCAGATCGCGGACCGCGACCGAACCGTAGAGCTGACCGGTGTTCGACGACTGACGGATCAGCGTGACCGAAACGCCTTCCAGCGTCTTGGCTTCGGCTTCGGCGTCGGTGCGACGGGCGGCGTTTTCGGCGACGATCCGCTCGCGGTTCGCCTCGAACACCTTCTTGTTGGCTTCGTTGGCGCGCAGCGCCTTCTTGCGCGGCAGCAGGAAGTTACGGGCGAAGCCGTCCTTTACCTTCACCACGTCGCCGATTGCGCCGAGCTTCTCAACGCGTTCCAGCAGAATGACGTCCATGTCGGGCGCTCCTTACTTAACGATGTAGGGCAGCAGGCCCAGATGGCGGGCGCGCTTGATGGCCTGGGCCAGTTCGCGCTGCTTCTTGGCGCTCACCGAGGTGATGCGCGACGGGACGATCTTGCCACGTTCGGACACGAAGCCCTGCAGCAGACGAACATCCTTGTAGTCGATCCGGGGAGCGTCCTTCGCGGAGAAGGGGCAGCTCTTGCGGCGGCGGAAAAACGGACGTGCCATGGGTGCTGCTCCTTACGCTTCGACTTCGGCCGACGGCTCGCGCTCACGGCGCGGACCACGGTCGTCACGATCGCGGCTGCCACGACGGTCGCCACGCTCCGAACGCTCGCTCTTGCGCATCATCACGGTCGGACCTTCCTCATGGGCGTCAACCTTGACGGTCATGAAGCGGATCACGTCTTCGTTGATCTGCGTCTGGCGCTCCAGCTCGGCCACGACGTCGCCCGGCGCGTCGATTTCGAGCATGACGTAATGCGCCTTGCGGTTCTTCGCGATGCGATAGGCGAGGCTGCGCAGGCCCCAGGTCTCGGTCTTCACGACCTTGCCGTTCATGTCCTGAACGATCTTCGTGGCGGTTTCCGCCAGTGCATCCACCTGCGCCTGTGCCAGATCCTGGCGCGCAAGGAACACATGCTCGTAGAGAGCCATGCTTCTTTCTCGTCTGTTGGCCGATCGCTGACGCCGCGCCCATCGCGGTCGCCCCTCCGGCTGTCGTCTTCAAATGCAGTCCGGGGCGACAGGACATGCCCGTCACCCCGGATGCGTTCCCCTTACCCGAATCGGGCGCGAAAGCAAGGTCAGTTGGCGATGGCGCCGCCGATCACCGCACCGATCAGCCCGCTGGCAATCGCGACCAGCACCGCGTCATTGCCCGACTGCACCCACTGATAGCCGCGCGGGGGAGCATAGACGCCGCGCTGGCGATAGGCGCGATAGTCGATCTGGCGATAATTGGGCGCCCGGTTGCGGTCGAACCGCTGGCCGCGCTGCCACTTGGCATAGCGTGCCGGCTGCTGTCGGACGACGGTCCTGGTGACCTTGTGTCCGCGGCCGTCCTTCTGCACGACGACCGTCCGGCCCGGCTTTTCCTTGATGACGGTGCGGCTCTGCGCCGATGCGGCCATCGGGGTCGCGAACAGCGAGGCGGTCATCGCGGCGAGGATCAGCTTCTTCATCTTCGGTCTCCTTCGACTTGCTGTTGAAGCCGAAGATGGGGGCGGGCTGTAACCGGGGTTTGTCACCGGTGCCGCGAAATGGTCGCAACCTGTCACAACGCGCCCTCTTGCGTTCAGCTTGGCCAAGCGACTACCCCGCGCGGCTTGGATTTGCAGGAGACGTCGGCGATGCGCGCATTCATCTTTCCGGGGCAGGGGAGCCAGTCGGTCGGCATGGGCGCCGCACTTGCCGCCGCCAGCCCCCATGCCCGCGAGGTGTTTCAGGAGGTCGACGAGGCGCTGGGTCAGCATCTCTTCCGGCTGATGGGCGAAGGTCCCGATGCGGATCTGCTGCTGACCGAAAATGCGCAGCCGGCGATCATGGCGAACGCCATCGCGACGCTGCGCGTACTGGAGCGCGAAGGCGGTATCCGCCTGGCCGACAAGGCCGATTTCGTGGCGGGCCATTCGCTGGGTGAATATACCGCCTTGTGTGCCGCCGGGGCGCTCGACCTTTCGACCACTGCCCGACTGCTCAAGCTGCGCGGGCAGGCGATGCAGGCGGCGGTGCCGGTGGGCGAGGGGGCGATGGCGGCGCTGCTGGGTGCGGACCTCGCCAAGGCGCAGGCGCTGGCCGAGGCGGCGGCTGAGGGCGAGGTCTGCACCGTCGCCAATGATAACGACCCGTCGCAGGTCGTGATCTCCGGCGCGAAGGCGGCGATCGAGCGTGCGGTGCCGCTGGCGAAGGAAATGGGCATCAAGCGTGCGGTCGTGCTGCCTGTGTCGGCGCCGTTCCACTGCCCGATGATGCAACCGGCCGCCGATGCGATGGCCGCCGCACTCGCCGATGTCGCGCTGTCGGCGCCGGTCGTACCGGTCTATGCCAATGTCACCGCCGCGCCGGTGGCCGACCCGGAAACCATTCGTTCGCTGCTGGTCGAGCAGGTGACCGGCATGGTCCGCTGGCGGGAATCGGTACTGGCGATGCAGGACGCTGGGGTCGCCGACTTCGTGGAACTGGGCGGCAAGGTGCTGGGCGCGATGGTCAAGCGCATTGCACCGGATGCGACCGCGACCAGCGTGGTGACGATGGCCGACATTGAGGCGCTGGTGGGGCGGTTGTAAGCCGCGATCTTTGGAGAATGACGATGTTCGACCTAACGGGAATGACCGCCCTCGTGACCGGTGCCAGCGGTGGCCTTGGTTCCGCCATCGCGAAGGGCCTGGCGGCGCAGGGTGCGCGCCTTGCGTTGTCTGGCTCCAATGTTGGCAAGCTGGAGGCGTTTGCCGCCGGGCTGGGTGGCGATCATGTGCCGCTGGTGTGCGATCTGTCTGACGGTACGGCGGTCGACGCTCTCGTGCCGCAGGCGGTGGCGGCGCTCGGCAAGATCGACATCCTCGTCAACAATGCCGGCGTGACTCGCGACAACCTCGCCATGCGGATGAAGGATGACGAATGGGATCAGGTGATCCGCGTCAATCTGGAGGCGGCGTTCCGCCTGTGCCGTGCCGCCGCCAAGCCGATGATGAAGGCGCGCTTCGGCCGGATCGTGTCGATCACCTCGGTCGTCGGGCAGACCGGCAATCCTGGGCAGGCAAACTATGCCGCGTCGAAGGCCGGGCTGGTCGGCATGTCGAAGGCATTGGCGCAGGAACTCGCCAGCCGCGGCATCACCGTCAACTGCGTCGCGCCCGGTTTCATGGCGTCGGCGATGACCGATGTGCTGCCCGAGGCGCAGAAAACCGCCCTGCTGGGCAAGATTCCGGCCGGGGCGTTGGGCACAGGCGGTGACGTGGCGGCAGCGGTCGCCTATCTCGCCAGTCGCGAGGCCGGCTATGTGACCGGTCAGACGATCCATGTGAACGGCGGGATGGCGATGGTATGAGCGTGATGCTGATGGCGGCGATGCTGGCCGCGGGCGATGCCAATGTCGTCAAATGCACCGTGGCGAAGCTGCCCAAGGGCGATCTGGCGAAGATGCAGCAGGGCATGATCGTGGGCGTTCTGGAGGGCAAGAAGCCGCTTCCGGCGACCGAGGCGCTGGTCAAGGCGACCCGTCGCCACGCCGCGACCTGCCAGCCCGGCACCGGCAAGGCGGATGAACGGGCCGGCGACATCGTGCTCACCAGCATCGCCGTCGAGGCGCTGGCATCGGGCCTGTCGGCCAAGGGCGTCGACCCGATCGCGGTCAACCGTCGCCTCAGCCAGACGTCGCCGGCCGTGCTGAACGCGTTCCTGGCGCGCAAGCAGACGCCCGAGGTTGATGCGTTCATGGACGGCATGATGGGCCTTGCCGGCGCGAAGAAGACCGACGTCCGGTTGCAGCGGTTGATGGGCGGATATGCCTTCAACGCGGCTACGCTCGCCCGGTTGTTCGCTGCAAAGGGCTGACATGCGTCCGCACCGGCGCTCTTGCGCGCGGGCCGGACGCGCTTTAGGGGCATTCAGGTAAGAAACACCCCGAATGTGAAGAGGGAATGAATATGAGCGAGACCGCCGAACGCGTTAAGAAGATCGTCGTCGAGCATCTCGGCGTCGAAGCGGAAAAGGTGACCGAGGACGCGAGCTTCATCGACGATCTGGGCGCGGACAGCCTCGACATCGTCGAGCTGGTCATGGCGTTCGAGGAAGAATTCGGCGTCGAGATCCCCGACGATGCCGCCGAGAAGATCACGACCGTCAAGGACGCGATCACCTATATCGACGAGCATAAGGGCTGATCCGGCGGGGACGGTCCCGCCGTCCCGCCGCCTGGCCACAGGTTTCACGGCCCCCCGCCCCGGCGTTCAGCCATGGGCGGGGGGTCGTTCGTTAAGTATCTGAACGGAGAGTAATGCCATGCGCCGCGTAGTCGTGACCGGCCTCGGCCTCGTGACCCCGCTGGGTGCCGAGGTGGAAACCGCCTGGAAGAACCTGATCGCCGGCAAGTCGGGCGCGGGTCCGATCACGCATTTCGATGCGTCGAACCAGAAGTGCCAGATCGCGTGCGAGGTGAAGCCGGCGGACCATGAATATGGCTTCGATCCGAACAAGCGGGTCGATCACAAGATTCAGCGGCAGGTCGATCCGTTCATAATCTATGGCATCGATGCCGCCGGACAGGCGCTGGAAGATGCCGGCCTGACCGAGATGGACGAGGCGACGAAGCTGCGCGCCGGCGTGTCGATCGGTTCGGGCATCGGCGGCCTGCCGGGGATCGAGATCGAATCGGTCAACCTGCACGAGCGCGGCCCCGGCCGGGTCAGCCCGCATTTCGTCCATGGTCGCCTCATCAACCTCATCAGTGGTCAGGTGTCGATCAAGTACGGCCTCATGGGCCCGAACCATGCCGTCGTCACGGCGTGTTCGACCGGTGCGCATTCGATCGGCGATGCGGCGCGGATGATCCGCGACGACGATGCCGACATCATGCTGGCGGGCGGCGCGGAAAGCACCGTCAACCCGCTGGGCGTGGCCGGCTTCGCGCAGGCGCGGGCGCTCAACATGAGCATGAACGACCGCCCGACCGAGGCAAGCCGCCCCTATGACAAGGATCGCGACGGCTTCGTGATGGGCGAGGGCGCGGGGGTCATCGTCCTTGAGGAATATGAACACGCCAAGGCGCGTGGCGCGAAGATCTATGCCGAGGTCGTCGGCTATGGCCTGTCGGGCGATGCCTATCACGTCACCGCGCCCCACCCTGAGGGCAAGGGTGCCGAGAATGCGATGCGCATGGCGCTGCGCAAGGCGGGCATGGAGCCGTCGGACATCGATTATATCAACGCGCACGGCACCTCGACCATGGCCGACACGATCGAGCTGGCCGCCGCCAAGCGCGTGTTCGGCGACGACCTGTCGGGCGCGTCGATGTCCAGCACCAAGTCGGCGATCGGCCACCTGCTGGGCGGCGCGGGCGCGGTGGAGAGCATCTTCTGCATCCTCGCGCTGCGCGACCAGATCGTGCCGCCGACGCTGAACCTCCACAATCCCGACGAGGGAACCGAGGGGGTCGACCTTGTCCCGCTCGTCGCCAAGAAGCGCCAGGTGCGCGCCGTACTGAACAATTCGTTCGGGTTCGGCGGCACCAATGCGTCGCTGGTGATGAAGGCGATCTGACGCCATGCGCCGGATCGGATGCCTTGGCCTCGTCCTCGGGCTGCTCGCCATTGGCGGGCTGTTCGTGGTGATGCAGAGCTGGGGCGGGGCCGGTCCGACGCAGCGCACGCTGACGGTGACGGTGCCGCAGGGGGCGAGCCTCGCCTCGGCGGCCGAACAGCTTGAAGAAGCGGGCGCGATCCGGTCGGCCGGTCGCTTCCGGCTGTTGGCGCGGTTTCTCGGCAGCGACGATCCGATCCGCGCCGGGGAATATCGCATCCCCAAGGGGCTGAGCCAGGCGGACGTGCTGAAGCTGTTGCAGGGCGGGCGCACGCTGCAACGCTTCGTGATGGTGCCGGAGGGCTGGCCCTCGGTGCTGGTGCAGGAAGCGGTTGCCAAGGCGCCGCAGATGGAAGGTCCCGCACCGCTTCCGGCCGAGGGCAGCATCCTGCCCGACAGCTACAGCTACGAACGCGATGGCGACCGGGCGACGCTGGTGAAGCGGATGCAGGCGGCGATGGACCGCTACCTTGCCGCCGCGTGGAAGACGCGCAAGCCGACGGCGGTTGTGAAGACGCCGCGCGAGGCGATCATCCTCGCCTCGATCGTTGAGAAGGAAACCGGCAAGGCGTCGGAACGGCGCATGGTCGCTGCGGTCTATTCGAACCGTTTGCGGACCGGAATGCGGCTGCAGGCCGATCCGACCGTCATCTATCCGATCACCAAGGGTAAGCCGCTCGGCCGCCGTATCCGCAAGTCGGAACTGCAGGCGAAGAATGGCTACAACACCTATGCCTCGGCCGGGTTGCCGGTCGGGCCGATCGCCAATCCGGGTAAGGCGTCGATCGACGCGGTCCTCGATCCGGCGGAGACGAAGGCGCTGTATTTCGTGGCGGACGGCACCGGTGGCCATGTGTTCGCCGAGACACTGGCCGAACATAATGCCAATGTGAAGAAGTGGTACGAGATCCGCCGGGCGCGGGGCGAGATGTGACGCGTGGGGTGGTGCTGCTGGCGGCGTTCTGCGTCGTTGCCCAGCCCGCGGCGGGATGCACCATTTCCAATCCCTATCGCCCGCTGACGGCGCGACCGGCGGGAACCGGACAGGTGCTGTTGGTGGATGTACTTGCGCTAGACCTGAGGCGCTATCCGGCGATCGCGCGGCTGCGGAACGTTGCTGACGGCAAGGTTCGCACGATCTCTTACTGGCGCGCGATCTGCGGGGGACGCCGCGACCCGGCAAGGGGCGAGCGGCTGATGGTATATCTGCGCGGCGCGGAGGCGCTCGGTTGGGCTACACCGGCAGAAGCAAAGGCGTTCTGAGATACTTCCCGGTACGGGGAGGGCGGCCATGCGCGGCATGTTGGAGGGGAGTGCCGCAGCCACTGCAGTAGTGTCTTAGGACAACCCCCCTCAACCATCGCCTTCGGCGACGGTCCCCCTCCCCGTGCCGGGGAGGAATCACTATCCTCGCAAGCCTGCGGCTGCGTGGGCGCGGGTTTCGGTTTCGGCGTGGGTCGACCCGACGATCCAGCTGCCGCCGACGCACAGGACCGGATCGAATGCCAGCCATTCGGGCGCGCTCGCTTCGGTGATGCCGCCGGTCGGGCAGAACTTCGCCTGGTAGAAGGGGGCGGCAAGCGCCTTCAGCGCCTTCAGCCCGCCCGATGCCTCTGCCGGGAAGAACTTGAAGTGGGTGAGGCCCAGATCAAGGCCGCGCATGATGTCGCCGGCATTGGCGATACCCGGCAGGAACGGCACCTTGCTGTCGATGATCGGGCGCGCGATGGTCTCAGTAAGGCCCGGCGAGACGATGAACTCCGAACCGGCGTCCATCGCCTGCCGGAACTGGTCGGGGCTGACGACGGTGCCGGCACCGACGATCGCGCCGTCGACCTTCTTCATCTCAGCGATGGCTTCGAGTGCGGCGGGGGTGCGCAGCGTGACCTCAAGGACGCGCAGGCCGCCCTTGACCAGTGCCTCGGCCATCGGGCGGGCTTGCGCTGCGTCATGGACGACCAGGACCGGGATGACCGGGCTGGTCTGCATGATGTCGGAAATGGTGACGGTCATCGAGCGTGCTCCTGCGCGAATGCGGCGGCGGCCCCGAACAGGCCGGGCTGGGGATGGGTGATGAGTTTGACCGAAATGCCGGCCATCAGCTGCTGAAAGCGGCCCTTGGCGGTGAAGCGCGTGCCGAAGCCCGATTCGAGCAGATGGTCCTTCAGCCGCAGACCGAGGCCGCCGGCGATCACCACCGCCTTCGCCCCCTGCGCCAGCGCAAGGTCGCCGGCAACCGCGCCCAGCGTCAGGCAGAAGCGGTCGAGCGCGGCGACGGCGATGCTGTCGGTGCCGTCCAGCGCGGCGGCCCAGATCGCCTTGTCATCGCTATGCGGCATCGGCGCGCCCTCGATCTCGGCGAGGGTTTCGTACCAGGCGACGATCGACGGGCCGGCGCAGGCGCGTTCGTTCGAGCCGCGGCCGTGCGCCTTACGCAACCGCTTGAGCAATGCATCCTCGATCCCGTCGAGCGGGGCGAAATCCTGGTGCCCGCCTTCGGTTTCGAGGACGTGATAGCGATCGTCGGCACGGAGCAACTGCGCGACGCCCAGGCCGGTGCCCGGGCCGCAGATCGTCGTGACACCCTTGTGCGGCAGGGGGCCTTCGGGGCCGCACAGATGGATGAAATCGTCGTCGCCGACCTGCGCCACCGCATGGCCGACTGCGCCGAAATCATTGATGATCGTCCATGTTTCGACCCCCAGCCGTTCCTGCATCAGCGGCGGGCGGATGATCCACGGATTGTTGGTGAACTTGATGAGCGTGTCGTTGACCGGCGACGCGACGGCGAGGCTGGCGGCGGTGGGCAAGGGGCGGCCCAGATCGCGTTCGAACGCGCGCCATGCCAGCTGCAGGCTGCCATGTTCGGCGACCTTCTGCGTGATCGGTTCGCCCAGATGGACGACGCGGCCGTCCTCGACCTCGGCGATCGCGAAGCGGGCGTGGGTGCCGCCAATATCTACCGCAACGACTTCCATGACCTCTCCCTTTTATCCCTTTCGCGTATCCCCGCGCAGACGGGGATCCAGAGTAGCGCAGGTCGACGCTTGTGGCTCTGGACCCCCGCCTGCGCGGGGGTACGCTTGACTAATGTCGGCCGTTACAGCCCAGCCGCAGCCAGCATCGCCGAGCCGCCGGCCTCCGCCTCGCTCGCGCCCTGCCGCATCATCGCAAAGATTTCGCGACCGGTGCCGTCGGCAGGCGGCGGAACCGGCGCATGGTCGCGCGCGGCCCATTCGTCGGCCGGGACCAGCGCCTCCAGCGTGTTGGCATTCGCGTCGAGGCGGATGACGTCGCCGTCGCGCAGCTTGCCGATCGGGCCGCCGCCCAATGCCTCGGGCGACAGGTGGATAGCAGCCGGCACCTTGCCCGACGCGCCCGACATGCGGCCATCCGTGACCAAGGCCACGCGGAAGCCGCGATTTTGCAGCACGCCCAGCGGCGGGGTCAGCTTGTGCAGCTCGGGCATCCCGTTGGCGCGCGGTCCCTGATGACGGACGACGACCACGACGTCGCGGTCGAGTTCACCGGCCTTGAACGCGGTCTGTACCGCTGCCTGGTCGCTGAAGACGCGGCAGGGCGCTTCGATGACCCAGCGATCGGGGTCGACCGCCGACACCTTGATGCACGCGCGGCCGATATTGCCTTGGAGGATGCGGAAGCCGCCTTCCTCGGCAAAGGGCGCGTCGATGGTGCGGACAATAGTGTCGTCACCGCTGGTCGGCGCGTGATCCTTCCAGACCAGCCGGTCGTCCTCGATCGTCGACTGGCGACCATAGGCGGCCATGCCGTCTTTCGCGATGGTCAGCACGTCGCCATGCAGCAACCCGCCGCGCAGCAGTTCGCGGATGACGAAGGACGGACCGCCGGCATCCTCGAACCCGTTCACATCGGCGGATCCGTTGGGATAGACGCGGGTGAGCAGCGGCACGACCTCGCTCAGGCGGTTGAAATCGTCCCAGTCGATGATGATCCCGGCACAGCGCGCAATGGCGGGCAGGTGGATCAGGTGGTTGGTCGATCCGCCGGTCGCCAGCAGCACGATCGCGGCGTTCACGATCGCCTTTTCATCGACCACGCGGCCGATCGGGCGATAGTCGTCGCCATCCCAGCCGATCTCGGCAAGGCGGTGGACGGCGTAGCGGGTCAGTTCCTGACGACGCTTGGTGCCCGGATTGGCGAAGGCGGCGTCAGGTACGTGCAGGCCCATCGCCTCGACCATCATCTGGTTCGAATTGGCGGTGCCGTAGAAGGTGCAGGTGCCCTTGCCATGATAGGCGGCGATTTCGGCGTCGAGCAGTTCCTCGCGACCGACCTTGCCCTCGGCATAGGCTTCGCGGACCGCCGCCTTCTGCTTGTTGGGGATGCCCGAGCGCATCGGGCCGCCGGGGATCAGCACCATTGGCAGGTGGCCGAAGCGGAGCGCGCCCATCAGCAGGCCGGGCACGATCTTGTCGCAGATGCCGAGCAGCGCCGCGCCCTCGAACGTGCCGTGGCTGAGCGCCACCGCGGTCGACAGGGCGATGGTGTCGCGGCTGAACAGCGACAGCTCCATGCCCGGAAAGCCCTGCGTCACGCCGTCGCACATCGCCGGCACGCCGCCAGCGACCTGTGCGGTCACGCCCGCTTCGCGCGCCCAGACCTTCATCTGTTCGGGATAGCGATAATAGGGCGCGTGCGCCGACAGCATGTCGTTATACGCCGTGACGATGCCGATGTTCATCCGGTTGGCCGGACGCATCGCGTCGCGATCCTCGTCGGTGCCGGCATAGGCGTGGGCGAGGTTCGCGCAGCCGAGCATCGGACGGTCGACGCCGCTCTCGCGTTCGCGGTCGATCAGCGCGAGATAGGCGGCGCGCTTGTCGCGCGACGCTTCGATGATGCGGTCGGTGACGGCGGCGATCGTGGCGTTGAGGGCCATTAGCGGCTCCAATGAATATCAACGGGAAGTTCGACTTCGGCCAGCACGCGGCCGATCGGATAGGACGAGGATGCGCCCTGATCGATAGCGCGTTCAAGCACCGATTTCTTTTCGTCGCCGGTGATCGCGATCATCAGCGCGCGGGCGGAGGCGATCGCGGCGTGGCTGAGCGTCACGCGGGCGACGGGGGCCTCGGGCGGCAGCGGGTCGGGCATCACGCCCAGCGCGCGGCGTTCCTTTGGCCCGGTCAGCGCCTCGGTCAGATCGGGGCCGGGAAAGATCGACGCAGTATGGCCATCGGCACCCATGCCGAGCAGGCAGAGGTCGAGTGGCCAGTGCAGGTCCTGCAACCGGGCATCGGCGGCGCGGCCGGCGGCCTTGTAGTCCGCTGCTTTCTCGGCGGTCAGGGGGATCACCCGCGCTCCCTTGGGCAGGAAGATCTTGGCGAGGCCGGTGACGTTCGACAGCGCGTCGCCCATCGGCACGATACGGTCGTCGGTTGGGACGATCGTCACGCGTTTCCAGTCGAGCTTGGCCTTGACCAGCTTATCATAGATCGGGGCGGGGGTGCGACCGCCCGCCAGCGCGATCACTGCCGCGCCGCGCGCGTCGATCGCCGATTCGATGATGAACTGGATGTCGCCGGCAAGCGCTTCGGCAAATTCGGCGGGCTCGTCATATTCCCACCATTCGATCTCGGTCATTCTATCTTCCCGTGTAGTTTCCGTTCTGTTCAAGCTTGCCTGAGAACCGGTTCTCGACGGACGCATCTCGACTTCGCTCGATGCTGCTCGAACTGAACGGCACATATATGGTGTGGAAGGGGAGCGCGTCAGCCGCTCACTCGTTCCACGTCACCCCGTCGCGTTCGGTTAGCGCGACGCTGGCATTCGGTCCCCAGCTACCCGAGGCATAGCCCTTCGGCTTGGTACCGTTCGCCTTCCAGCCTTCGCGTATCGCATCGATCCAGGTCCACTGCGCTTCCACCTCGTCGCGGCGGACGAACAGCGTCGGGTCGCCCTCGATCAGGTCGAGCAGCAGGCGTTCATAGGCGATGCGGCGGCGGGTGCCGGCAAAGGCGGTGGTGAGCGACAGGTCGAGCGGCACTTCGCGCAGGCGCACGCCGTCGCGGTCGAGGCCGGGTTCCTTCGCCATGACCAGCAGGCGGACATATTCCTCCGGTTGCAGGCGGATGACCAGCGTGTTGGGCTGCAGCTGTCCGCCGCGATCGGCGAAGATCGAGTGCGGCACCGGCTTGAACTGGATCGAGATTTCCGAATGGCGATCGGTCATCCGCTTGCCGGTGCGCAGGTAGAAGGGCACGCCCTGCCAGCGCCAGTTGTCGACATGCGCCTTCACCGCGACAAAGGTTTCGGTGTCCGATTCCTTGCCCAGTTCCTCGTCATAGCCGCGGACGATCTCGCCCTTCACGGCGCCGGCGTCATATTGGCCGGTGACGGTATGGGTGTTG
>CAJYRU010000013.1 GCA_913777295.1 uncultured Sphingomonas sp.
TCCGTGACCATTGCGCCTCGCTCAGTTCATACCGCTTTATCCCCATCACTCGCCCCGCGTCTCCACACGGATGCCTATGAATCAGCCTTCAACCAGTTTGGGAATCCTGAATGTCGATACGACCTAGGAACACGCATCTGTATCATGGGGCCGTCGAACAGCGGTAAGTCCACATTGGCGGAGGCGATTGGGCGAGCGAAAGGGTTGGAGGTCGTTCACCTCGACCAGCTACACCATCTTCCACACACCGACTGGGTTCCACGACCGCCAGAGGAGTTTGCCGCGCTTCACGACAAGGCGATTACTGGCGACCGCTGGGTGATCGAAGGCAACTATTCCCGGCTGCTCCCGCAACGGCTGGAACGAGCGACCGGCTTCATTCTTCTCGACGTTCCAACGACAACCAGCCTGTATAGGTACGTTCGACGCTGCTGGTTCGAGCGCGATCGGCGCGGCGCTCTGGAGGGCGGTCGCGATAGCGTAAAATGGGATATGATCCGGCACATCGTCGTCGCAACTAGAGCCAACCGCATCCGCTATCGCGCCATGATCGATGGCATCAGCCTGCCCAAGATGCAGATCGTAACGACCGGCGCATTGGCGGCCTTCTACCGCACCAACAACTTGAGGCGCTAAGCCGCACATTCTCTTTTCACCATCGGATAACGGGAAGGGACAACCGTTCCCAAAATCTGTCTGAAACTCTGAAATGGGAAAGCGGAAGGGTAGTAATTGGCCGCTCGATCGTCACCCGGTATGGTCTGATGATGGTATTTCCACAGCCTGATCCTTCGACCAACCACACCCGCAAAGCCTTGCTCGCCTCATTGTCCGCTCACTGCGTCATCGATGCCCGTGGAGGGCTTGACGGCAATGTGCCCCCGATGGTGTCGGCGTTCGTGTCCCGCGAGCGCGAGTGCATCGCCAGCTTCCGCCCCACCACGGCGGGGTTGGTCGTCGTCATCGAGGGGAGCAAACAGGTGGCTTGGGGCGGCGAGCGCAGGACGTGCGCTGCCGGCGATACCCTGTTCCTACCTGCGGACGCGGTGCTGGATGTCGTCAACGATCCTGACCCTACCACCGGCATCTATCGTGCCCTGTATCTGCAATTCTCACGCCCCATGATGATCGAGGCGGCGAGGCGGTGGCCCGAGTTTGCGGCTCGCAAACCCGGTCACGGTATCGCGTCCGTGCCACTGGACGACGCCCTTGCATCCGCCCTTGTCCATGTCGCGGAAGGGCTGCACCGTTGCTCCATACGGATGAACGCTCACCGGCTCCTCGGCGTCGTCGGCCATCTGGCGGAGCGTGGCATCGTCCGCTTCGCGCCCAAATATGTCGAGCGATCCGTTGTGGAGGCGGTCTGCCTCCTGGTCCGGCATCGCCTCGACCAGCCGTGGTCGGCCGGAGCGGTCGCGACGGCGCTCGGCATGTCGGAAGCGACATTGCGGCGACGGTTGGCAGCGGAAGGCCGATCGCTGCGAACGGTGATGCTTGGCGAGCGCATGGAAGCGGCCCGTCTACTGCTGGACGAGCGAACAGCCGACGTGGCGCAGGCGATGGCGGC
Organism: uncultured Sphingomonas sp.; assembly: GCA_913777295.1. Taxonomy (GTDB): domain Bacteria; phylum Pseudomonadota; class Alphaproteobacteria; order Sphingomonadales; family Sphingomonadaceae; genus Sphingomonas. The sequence continues at coordinate 1,568 of CAJYRU010000013.1, forward strand.
GACGGGCTATGTCTCTCGCTCGCATTTCAGCCGACATTACAAGACCGCGCACGGCGCGCTGCCTTCGCACACTCGTCACCGACGATCGGAACCGGCTCAAAAGTGAGCGTTGCGGGCGCTGGCATCATCGGTGCTGCGCTACCATGCCTCCATCTAACAGGAGGACGATGTGCGGTTCTGGGTCGGAGTGATGATTTGCCTCGCTGCGGTGGTCGCGCCGGTATCGGCCGCGACGATGGAGGGCCGGCTGACGGTCGCAATCGGCGGCCTTGCTTCCGACCGGCGGCTGCCCGCTCGTGCCGCGTTCTGCGCAGCGGACGGAGCTGACGCGCGGACATTCGACATCAGCCCGGCGGTACGATGGAACAAAGGTCCGAACGCGACCCGCTCCTACGTACTGGTGATGGTCGATCCCGACGTACCGGCGGACCTCACGCTGATCGAACGCCCTGGCGTCAATATCGCGGCCGACGCACCTCGGCAGACCATCTATCACTGGGTGCTGGCCGACATACCACCTGCAACCCGCTCGTTCGCAGAAGGCGCGGATGGGCGCGGCCTGGTCCCGCACGGAAAGCCGATCGGCAAAGGTCCGGCCGGCGTTCGCGGCGCGAACGGCTATACGGAGTTCCTTCGCGATATGCCCGCGATGGCAGGCATCTACGGCGGCTATGACGGACCGTGCCCGCCCAGGAACGACGATCGCACGCATCGCTATATCGTCACTGTCTACGCGCTCGACGTGCCGACGATCGGCCTTGCGGGAGCATTCGACGGGCGAGCGGTAGAGGCGGCCATGGCAGGCCACATTCTCGCGCGTGGCTCCGCTACCGCCTTGTATACCCGCCGGCCCGAATAGGGACCGAGAAGTGCCTGACTTCCTATGGATACCGGCGACGATCGCCGCGTCGATCTTCCAGGTCGGCCGCAATGCCCTGCAACGGGGCGTGATGACCTCATCGGGGCCGTGGGGCGCGACCCTCGTGCGCTTCCTGTTCGGCCTGCCATTCTCGCTGGCCTTCCTCGCCGTTGCGCTCCTGCTCACGCCTCACCCTGATCCCCAGTGGACGGGGGCGTTCTGGCTGTCGGCGGTCGTCGGGGCGACAAGCCAGATATTGGCGACCGCCGCCTTGTTGAGCGCGATGCATCGTTCGGGCTTCGCGGTCGGCACGACCCTCCAGCAAAGCTCGCTGCCGCTGGCGGCACTGCTCGGGCTGGTCATCTATGGGGACCAAATCAGCGGGATCGCCTGGCTGGGCGTGGCAATTACCACGACCGGGCTGGCGATGCTGAGCTGGCCGTCTCCCCGGCAAATACGCGCATCGCTTGCCGGAGCCACGTTCGGGCTCATCTCCGGTCTGTTCTTCGGCTTTTCGCTCAATGCGTTCCGCCACGCGGCACTTGCCCTTGATGATCGCCATCCTGTGTTCGCGGCGGTCGTCAGCGTCGCGGTGGTTCAAGCGATGCAAACGGCTGCGCTGATGCTGTTCCTGGCGTGGCGCGATCCGGAGACGATCCGCGAAGTGATGAGGCGTTGGCGGCCGTCGCTGGCAGCCGGGCTATGCGGTGCGTGCGCGTCGGTCGGCTGGTTCGTGGCGCTTGCTCTTTCTCCGGCAGCTCCCGTTCGCGCGCTTGGCATCATTGAAGCTCCAATCGCGGCCGTTGCCGGCCATAGGTTCTTCCGGGAGGCTTTGAGCGTCCGTCAAATTACCGCCGGCGGCGCGATCATCATCGGCGTACTGCTAACCACTCTATTCTGATGGAGCGCCTTCCCGATTGGGAACGGCCAGCGAGACGGCCGGCGCATTCCCATTGGGATCATATTTTGGGAATGACCGAGTCTGGTGGGTAGGCGAACGGCAGCTTCTCGCCCGCAGGTATTCGGAAGCTGCCGTTATCATTATTGGTCTACGAGCGCCTTGCTTCGTACAATATTGACCGGGTCATAGCCCCGCGCACTGAAGAAGCCTTGGGCGGCCGAGTTTGAAGCCCAAGCGTCAAGAACAACCTTTGAGATGCCAGCTCGATCAGCTTCCATTTCCGCCTGATCGAGCAGAGTGGCTCCCACGCCCTCGCCTCGCATTGTTTCATCAACTGCAATGTGGTGAACGTAGATTTGACGGCGGCGTAGGTGAAGCGCATCTTGCTCACGGGTTTGAACCTCAAACCAAATGTAACCAACAGCGTGGTCATCGATCTTAGCAATGAGAATTCTACTGTTCTGATCGTCCAAGCGATCGGCCCAAAACACCTTAAGGTCAGAGGATTGCCAATCTGATCTGAATATATCAGGGCTTAATTGCGAGTGTAAATCTTGGACTACGCCATTCAATCGCACCAAGTCTGCTATGTCTGCTGATTGAGCTTTATTGATGACTGCCGGCATTTTTCGCTCCCTGTTGGAGCCGCCGCTGCCGCCGCTTTTGAACATCGCGCCACAACGGCGGCGATGGTCGTATGATGACGATGCCGCTCCCTATTGGAAGCGGCGGTAGCTCACGATCGAGATAAGTTGCGTCGTCATCGCCGAAGATCATTCCACAAGTTTTTCGATCGGGCAAGAACGTCCGGTATCGAGACCCGCCGCTGGCGGCATGAACGGCCGGGTAGTGGTGCTTTCTGCCGTTCCCAGAAACGAACGGCCAGCGAGACGGCCTAAGCCCTCCCGATTGCCTTGCCGCCCATACGAAAAGAGAATCGTGGGTCAGCCAGACGGACTCTGGCCACCGGGACAATGACGGTAGAACGTCGATACGCCGACATTCAGCAACTTGGCTATCTTGGCGGGCTTATCACCTGCCGCTAGCAGCTTGCGCGCCGTGTCGATCTTCTCGGGCGTCATCGCCAGCTTTCGCCCTCCGCCGCTGCCGCCCTTCGCGCGAACAGCAGCCAAACCGGCGATCGTGCGCTCCTTCACCAGTTCGCGTTCCATCTCGGCTACCGAGGCAAGAATATGAAACAGCAGCCTTCCGGAGGGAGTGGCGGTGTCGAAACCGTCGGTCAGAGATCGAAAGTCGACCTTGCGAGCCGATAAACCTGCGGCCAACTCAATCAGACCCCGGATTGATCGACCAAGCCGATCCAGTTTCCAGATGACCAGCGTATCGCCGCCCCGAACAAATTGCAGTGCACCGGTCAGGCCCGGGCGATCCGATTTTGCGCCGCTCGCCTTGTCCGTAAAAATCTTCTCGCAACCAGCTTTCGTCAAAGCGTCGATCTGAAGGGTGAGATCCTGATCGGCGGTCGAGACGCGCGCATAGCCTATCAACATCGTCCTTCGTCCCGTTGGATTCCCGTCAGTGAAATACGCTGATGGCGATCACCCTGGCAGCAGGATGGCGGCACCGGAGAACAGTCCCGCTTCGAGGTCGGCATGCGCTTGGCGCGCTTCGCGTAGCGGATAACATCGTCGTACCGGGGCGGCGACGCCCACTTCCATCAACTTGACCATGGCTCGAGACGCCGATGCATAGGTATCAGGGTCCGCGGCGTAGGCCATGACG
>CAJYRU010000014.1 GCA_913777295.1 uncultured Sphingomonas sp.
CCCTCCCCGCGAGCGGGGAGGAGCTGGACGAAATCACCCTGTCGGCCTTCGTCTCGAAGGGCACCTATATCCGCTCCCTCGCGCGCGACATCGCGCTGGCGCTCGGCACGGTCGGCCATGTCACCATGCTCCGCCGCACCAAGGCGGGGCCGTTCACGCTCGAATCGGCCATTTCGCTGGACAAACTGGCGGAATTGGGTAAGGGGCACGCGCTTGAAGAAACGCTCCTGCCACTGGGGGCGGGGCTGGACGACATCCCGGCTCTGTCCCTCGACCCCGATCAGGCAGGGCGGCTCCGCAAGGGGCTTCGACTGATCGGGTTTGCAGCGGACGACGGTCTGGGCTTCGCGACGCTGGGGAATGTCCCGGTGGCGCTGGTCGAGACACTGGACGGGGAAACCCGTGTCGTGCGCGGCTTCAACCTCGAATAGAAAGGACGACGATGTCGATCACTGCAGAAAACCGTCAGGCCCTCATCAAGGAACATGCCCGCGCCGAAGGCGACACCGGCAGCCCCGAAGTGCAGGTCGCGATCCTGACCACCCGCATCCAGAACCTGACCGAACACTTCAAGACCCATGCGAAGGACAACCACTCGCGTCGCGGTCTGCTGATGCTGGTCAACAAGCGGCGTTCGCTGCTCGACTATCTGAAGAAGAAGGACGCGGAGCGCTACAGCGCGCTGATCGCGAAGCTCGGCCTTCGGAAGTAACGAAGAGAAGGGCGGTCCGACGGGCCGCCCTTTTTCCATGGGGGGCGGCACCTTACGCCCACGAAATTCCCCGCAAAACGGGGTATAGGCTTTGTGACCGGGCTTCCGGCCAAGCCGTCCCGTCGCAATCCGGCGACACGGGACACCGGGCCGAAACGGCCTGACCAAAGGGATGGTTCGCCATCCAAGCTGCCCCGGCGCGCATAGGGCCGCCGGACGCGAAGGAAACGACATGTTCGACATCAAGAAAAGCACCATGGACCTGGGCGGCAAGACGCTGACCCTCGAAACGGGCCGCGTCGCCCGCCAGGCCGACGGCGCGGTCATCGCGACGCTCGGCGAAACCGTGGTGCTGTGCGCGGTCACCGCCGCACGCTCGGTCAAGGAAGGCCAGGACTTCTTCCCGCTGACCGTCCACTATCAGGAGAAATATTCGGCCGCGGGCCGCATCCCCGGCGGCTTCTTCAAGCGCGAACGCGGCGCGACCGAGAAGGAAACGCTGGTCAGCCGCCTGATCGACCGCCCGATCCGCCCGTTGTTCCCCGAAGGCTTCTACAACGAAATCAACGTCATCGCCCAGGTGCTGAGCTATGACGGCGAGAACGAGCCGGACATCGTCGCGATGATCGCCGCCTCGGCGGCGCTCACCATTTCGGGCGTGCCGTTCATGGGCCCGATCGGCGCGGCGCGCGTCGGCTACCAGAATGGCGAATATATCCTGAACCCGACGCTGGATCAGGTGAAGGAAGGCGACCTCGATCTCGTCGTCGCCGCCACCGGCGATGCGGTGATGATGGTCGAATCCGAAGCCAAGGAGCTGTCGGAAGAGGTCATGCTGGGCGCCGTCGTCTTCGCGCATGACGCCTCGAAGAAGATCGTCGACTGCATCATCGACCTCGCCGAACAGGCCGCCAAGGACCCGTGGGAACTGGCCCCGGTCGCCGACCAGTCGGCCGCCAAGAAGAAGCTGAAGACGCTGATCGGCAAGGACCTGACGGCAGCCTACAAGCTGACCGACAAGCAGGCCCGCCAGAACGCGATCAACGACGCCCGCACCAAGGCGCGCGACGCGTTCGCCGACCTCAAGGACAGCGATCCGGCCGCCTATCTCGGCACGCTGAAGCTCGTGAAGAAGCTGGAAGCCGAGATCGTCCGCACCGCCATCCTGAAGGACGGCCGCCGCATCGACGGTCGCGATACCAAGACGGTCCGCCCGATCGAGGCGATGGTCCACTTCCTGCCGCGCGCACACGGTTCGGCGCTGTTCACCCGTGGCGAGACGCAGGCGATCTGCACCACGACGCTGGGCACCAAGGACGCCGAGCAGATGATCGACGGCCTGAACGGCCTGCACTATGAACGCTTCATGCTGCACTACAACTTCCCGCCCTATTCGGTCGGTGAAGTCGGTCGCTTCGGTGCGCCGGGCCGTCGCGAAGTCGGCCATGGCAAGCTGGCGTGGCGCGCGCTGAACCCGGTGCTGCCGTCGAAGGACGAATTCCCCTACACCATCCGCGTCCTGTCGGACATCACCGAGTCGAACGGCTCGTCGTCGATGGCGACGGTCTGCGGCGGTTCGCTGTCGATGATGGATGCGGGCGTGCCGCTCAAGCGTCCGGTGTCGGGCATCGCCATGGGCCTGATCCTCGAAGGCAAGGACTATGCGGTCATCAGCGACATCCTGGGCGACGAGGATCACCTCGGCGACATGGATTTCAAGGTGGCGGGCACCAGCGCGGGCATCACCTCGCTCCAGATGGACATCAAGATCGCCGGCATCACCGAAGAGATCATGAAGGTCGCACTGGCCCAGGCCAATGAAGGCCGCGCCCACATCCTCGGCGAAATGGCCAAGGCGCTGGGCGAAACCCGCACCGAGCTGTCGGCGCACGCCCCGCGCATCGAGACCTTCACGATCGACAAGTCGAAGATCCGCGAAGTCATCGGCACCGGCGGCAAGGTGATCCGCGAGATCGTCGCCACCACCGGCGCGAAGGTCGACATCGACGACGAGGGCGTCATCAAGGTGTCGTCGTCCGATCCGGCGCAGATCGAAGCCGCCGTCAACTGGATCAAGGGCCTGGTCGAAGAGGCCGAGGTCGGCAAGATCTACAACGGCAAGGTCGTCAACCTCGTCGATTTCGGCGCATTCGTGAACTTCATGGGCGGCAAGGACGGTCTCGTCCACGTCAGCGAAATCCGCAACGAGCGGGTCGAGAAGGTCGCCGACGTCCTGTCCGAAGGCCAGGAAGTGAAGGTCAAGGTCCTCGAAGTCGATCCGCGCGGCAAGGTGCGCCTGTCGATGCGCGTCGTCGACCAGGAAACCGGCGCCGAGCTGGAAGACACCCGTCCGGCGCGCGAACCGCGCGAAGGCGGCGACCGTGGCCCGCGTGGTCCCCGTCGTGACGGCGGCGACCGTGGTCCCCGCGGCGAAGGCGGCGATCGTGGTCCCCGTCGCGACGGCGGCGATCGCGGCCCGCGCCGCGACCGTGGCGACCGTCCGCGTCGCGAAGAGGCGAAGGAAGACGGCGGCAACGCCGGCCTGCCGTCGTTCATCACCGATAACTGATTGGATCGCGCCTCGGCGTGAAAGGGAAGGGGCTCGCGGTGACGCGGGCCCCTTTTTCGTTCCCGCGTCATCGCCCGCCAGTCCGGGCCGTCCGCAACACGCCTCCCTTCGTGCCCAGGCGAAGGCCGGGGCCCAGTTGGGGGACATTCGTAAGATACGGAAAAGCCTTCCCAACTGGACCCCGGCCTCCGCCGGGGTACGATGCGAGTCTGGTTCCGATCGACATTTCCACGGACGCCGCAAGCAAGTCCGGGATGACGAGGGAGTAGGGGCCTGCCCGCCACCCGCCCCGCAAATCGGCTTGCCAATCGGCCCGCGCCGGTGCCTGATGCGCCAAACGATAGGGGGGAGGCTTCGATGAAGCGGTGGCTGGCGTGCGTCCTTGCAGCGACCCTTACCGTCCCGGCCCATGCCCAGCTGACCGCACCGGTCCGCAACGGCGACACCACGATCACCGTCACCGGCACCCGTCCGCGCACCGGCGACGCCAAGCCCGAACCGAGCGACTGGCGCATGGCCGAAACGCCGCATGTCGTGGTGTTCAGCAAGGGCGCCGAGGCCGAACTGCGCGCGACCGCGCATAACCTTGAAAAGCTGCACTTCCTGCTGACCGCGCTGCTCGGCCGGGCGGGCCAGTCGGACGACACGATCAAGGTCGCGGTGACCATGATCGAGGATGCCGGCGGGTTCGAACAGCTGCGCCTGACCGACCTGCGCTGGCAATATGGCCCGTATCCGCTCGAATTCGCCAAGACGATCTATTATGATCCGCGCGCCGAAGGATCGGTGATCGCGACGACCGAGACTGCCATCAACCTCGTGCTGCGTCCCTCGACCGGTCGCCCGACCAGCCGCAATTGCGATCCGGACGACGACAGCCCGCTCTGGCGCAATTTCCCGGTTTCCCGCGCGACCAGTCCCGAAGCCCCGCCCGAGCCAGCCGAATATCTCTCGCAATTCTCGGTAAACGAGATCGCCATCTGCCAATCGGCCCAATCCCGCCTCTACGCCGCCTTCGCGCAAAACTATCTGATGACCTATTTCCCCGCCGCCTATCCGCGCTGGTTCCTGCAAGGGTTCGGCGAGATGTTCGGCACGATGGTCGTCGGCAACGGATCGGTCGATTATGGCCGCCGCCCCGACGGCTTCTTCAAGGTCATGGAGCGGTATGGCGACTATCCCGTCCGCGACGTGCTGAACGGCCGCTATCTGACCGGCAAGGGGCGGGCATGGACCCCTTATCACGCCTGGCGGATGGTCCATTTCCTGTATTTTTCCGACAGCTGGAAACCGCGCCTGCAACGCTATCTGGCGGAGATTGCCAAGGGGACCGACCCGCAGGCCGCCGCCGCGGCGCTCGGCGATCCCGGTGAATTGCAGCGGGCGGTGATGATCCATCGCGGCAGCAAGTCGCCGTTCGACCGGCTGACCTTTCCTGCCGACCGCGCGCCCGAACCGACGGTACGCCGCCTGACCCGTGCCGAGGCCGGCCTGATCCGCGGCCGGCTGGAACTCGCCGCCCGGATAGAGGTGCCGGAGGGTACGGGCGACCGGGCGGCGGCGCTGACGCGGCGCAGCGCATGGCTCGACCGGCTGCGGGGCAACGCGACGCGCTTCCCCGACCTCATCGAGAACCAGCTGCTGCTGGCCGAGGCGGAATGCCGCAGCGACAATGCCGACGCGTGCCTTGCCGCCGCCGATCGGGCACTGGCCAAGGCCCCGTCCGACATCGGCGCGCTGGTATGGAAGGGGACGGCGCTGACCCGGCTGGCGATGGGCGCACCTGTCGCCGACCGCAACCAGCGGCTGGCCGAGGCGCGCGGCTTCATCGTCCGCGCCAACCGCCTCGACCCGGAGGCGATCCTGCCGCTGATCGCCTATCACGACAGCTTCGTCGTGGCGGGGGAGCCGGCGTCGGAGGCAGCGGTCGGTGGCCTGTACAAGGTCGTGCAGGCCGCGCCCGCCGCACCTGCGCCGCGCCTGACGCTGGGCCGGGATCTGATCGCGCGCGATCTGGACGCGGACGCGGTCGCCACGCTGCTGCCGGTGGCGAAGGGCGCGTTCGACACCCCCGAACAGCCGGCCGCCGCAGCCTTGCTGACGACGGCGGAGCCGGCCGCGCGCTAAGCCGGCCTGTCACCCCGCCCTAGATTCCCGCATACCAGTCATAGCCCGCGACATCTTCCCAGAAGCCGCCCTTGCCGCCAGCGATCCCGCCCAGCGCCGCCACCGCCTCGATCCGCTCGACATATTTGGCGTGCTTGTAGCCCAGCTGCCGCTCGACCCGGAGCCTGAGCGGCGCGCCGTTGGGCACCCCCAGCAGCCGGTCGTTCAGCGCCCAGGCGAGGATCGTCTGCGGGTGAAAGGCATCGACCAGGTCGATCGATTCATAATAGCGCCGCCCGCCGATCGCATCGGCACAGTGGAACACCAGATAGCGAGCTTCCGGCCGCAGACCTGCGAGGTCGAGCAGCCGCGACAATCGCGGCCCGGTCCATTTGCCGATCGCGCTCCACCCCTCGACGCAATCGTGGCGCGTGATCTGCTGGCGCGATGGCATCGACCGGATCTGGTCGAGCCGCAGCGACAGCGGCCGCGCGACCAGCCCGTCGATCGTCACCCGCCAGTCGGCAAAGCGGTTCGCGACATGGGCGTTATAGTCGGGCGTGTTGGGATTGTTGGTGCCGTTGGCGCGAAAGATCGGCGAGCGCTGTTCGGGGCGATATTCGACCGCCAGCGCGTCACCCGCGGTGATCGCGCGCTGCAGGCCGCGATGGACATCCTCCGCCCCGCCCAGCAGTGTCTGGGCCGTGGGCAGCTGCGCCACCTTGTCGCACGCCGCGACCAGCCCGCCGGCTCCGACCACCAGTGCCGAGCGGCGGGAGATCAGCCGGCTCATTCGGGCACCCGCCAGCGACCGGTAATCATCGAGCGCACCTCGTTGACCGCACCGGCAAGGATCACCAGCACCAGATGGACGATCACGAACAGCGTGATGCCACTGGCCGCGAGGAAATGGATCGACCGCGCCGATTGCCGCCCGCCGAGCAGCTCCAAGGCCCACGGGAACGCCGCGTTCAGTCCGGGCGACATCGTGATGCCGGTCAGGATGACCAGCGGCAGCAGCCCGAAGATTACCAGCACGTAGCTCAATTTCTGCAGCACATTGTAATCGCCCGGCGCCTCCGGATCGTGGAAGCGGAAGGCCAGATGCGCGCGAATATCGGCCAGCAGGTGCCGGGGCGACAATTCGCGCCGCCTGAGCGCAAGATCGCGCTGGAAATGCCGGTTCAGCAGGCTGGCGATCATATAGGCGAGCAGGCCGAACCCCAGCACCAGCGCAAAACTGAGATGCCAGTTGCGCGCCAGTGCCAGATTATAGTTTTGCGGGATCGTCACCCATCCCGGAAACCGGTCGAACGTTGCCCAAGCCGAATCGAAATTCGCGCCATAGCGGCCCCAGTACAGCCGGGGATGGGCGTTCAGGATCATCAGCCCGCTGCCGATCAGGATGATGATCGCGACCGCATTGACCCAGTGCCACAGCCGGGTGGCCAGCGCATGGCGCCTGATGGTTCGCGTCGTCATGGGCGCATTCTATGCCGCGATGCGCGCGATGCGAAGGGGCGTTGCACCCCCGGTCCGGATCGTGCGTTGGACGCCCCATGACCGACTTCCATTCCTACGCCCCCGCCGATGGCCATCGCCTGGCCCATGATCCCTTCAACGCGATCGTCGCACCGCGCCCGATCGGCTGGATTTCCAGCCTGTCGCGCGAAGGGAAACGCAATCTCGCGCCCTACAGTTTCTTCAACGCGTTCAACTATCGCCCGCCGATCATCGGTTTCGCCTCGACCGGCGCCAAGGACACGCTCGCCAATGCGCGTGCGACCGGCGAATTCGTCTGGAACCTCGCGACCCGGCAGCAGGCGGAGGCGATGAACGCGACCGCGGCGATGACCGAGACGGATGAGTTCACGCTGGCGAAGCTCGAGACACTGCCCTCCACGATCGTCGCGCCACCGCGCGTCGCCGGATCGCCGGTCCAGTTCGAATGCCGCACGACCCAGATCGTCCGCCTGAGCGACAGCCATGGCGGCGATATCGATACCTGGCTGGTGCTGGGGGAGGTGGTGCAGGTCCATATCGACCCGGCACTGCTCGACGACGGCGTCTATCGCACCGAACGCGCCCGCCCGATCCTGCGTGGCGGCGGGGCGGGGGATTATTTCGAGCTGGGCGAACGCTTCGACATGCGCCGCCCGGCCTAGCGATAGGCGCGGACGAAGAAGACCAGCGTGACGCTGAACGTCACCAGCAGCGTCCATGCGCGGATCTGACCCGGGGTCAGCCGCACGCCTAGCTTCGCGCCCAGCCATCCGCCGAGGATACCGCCCAGGATCATCGGCACGCACGCGGCCCACGCGACCATGCCGGTCGCGATGAAGATGATCGCCGCCGCGCTGTTGGCGGTGGCCAGCATCAGCGTGCGCGGCGCGGCCATCGACTTCACGCTCTGCCCGGCGAGCAGGCCATAGGTCGCGGTGACCATCATCCCCACGCCGCCGCCGAAATAGCCGCCGTAGATGCCCAGCAGCACCTGCGCCACGACCAGGGTCGCCGGGCCGATCGTCACCTTGTCGTGCAGCCAGTCCGCCGCGCGCCGCCCGAACGCGATGGCGAGGAACGCGATGAGCAACAGCCATGGCACGATGACGTCGAACAGGGTGCTGGGCGTCCACACCAGCAACAGGCTGCCCAGCAGTCCGGAGACGAAGGTGATCGACGCCAGCACCCGGATCGGTATCCCGCCCAACGGTCCCAGCCCGCGGCGGAATGCCCATGCGCTGGCGATCGCGCCGGGCTGCAACGCGACGTTGGACGTCGCATTGGCGATCGATCCGGGCAGCCCCAGTGCGATCAGCGCGGGCATCGTCGCAAAGGTGCCACCCCCGGCCAGCGCGTTCATCGCACCGCCAAGGACGCCGGCACCGGCGGCAAGGGCCAGGGAGGTCGCATCGAGCATGGTGTCGCTAGATA
>CAJYRU010000015.1 GCA_913777295.1 uncultured Sphingomonas sp.
GGTGGCGGGGCGTATCCTTCGCCTCGATGCCGCCCGCGATCCCCGGCAATGCCGCATCGAGCGCTATTATGATCGGCTCCACCGATATCGGCGCCTTGTCGACCCGGTGCCATGGGAGGCGCGGGATACCCATCATTTCGGCGGAGGCGCCAATATCGCGGTTCGTGCGTCCGCCTATCGCGCGATCGACGGGTTCCGGCCGCTGCCGTCCGGCGAAGACGCCCGGTTTCTGGACGATGCGGCGCGGGCCGGCTTTCGCGTCCGCCGCGACGGGGCGATGGCGGTCGACACATCCTCCCGGCGCGACGGACGGGCCGCCGGGGGCCTTGCCGACCTGTTGCGGGCGCTGGATCAGGGCGAATTGCCATCCATGGCCGACCCGCGCGGATCGGCATGGCAATGGCACGCACAGGCGGCCGCGCGACGCAGCTTCGCGATGATAGACCAGCCCGATGCCCGCATGACGCTGGGACGAAGTCTGGGTCTGACGGCGGACCATGTGCTGGGCGTTGCGCGGGATTGTCCCAATGGCGAGGCGTTCGCCATGCGTATCGTCCCCGCACCCATGGCCCATGATGCCATGGTGTCGCTGGCGGTAGCGGAAGATATTCTGCGTGAACTGGAAAGCCGGTGGTGCGAGGTCGCGGCATGACGACGATGGCCGATCAACTGCAAAGCGCGATCGCTGCTTCCGGCTGGGCCGAAAATCCGCCAGGCGATCCGCAGACGGGTGACGAGCTGATCACGCTGTTGGCGGGTCTGTACGCGATCGGCCGCCGCGACCTGCCGCTTGCCCGCCTGGTCGAGGGGCATGTCGCTGCCGTGCAGATCGTCCGGCGCTATGGCTCGGCCGTCCAGGTCGACCGGCTGGGCCATGCCTTGGCACGCGGCGCGACGCTGGGGGTGTGGAATGCCGGACTGCCGGGCGAGGCGCTGCGGCTGGACGGCGGGTGGCTGAGCGGCGGCAAAAGCTATGCCTCGGGGGCGGGTGTGCTGAGCCATGCGCTGGTCACGGCGGATACGTCGAGCGGCGTGCAATTGCTCCTCCTCGACCTTGCCCGCGTGCCACCGGCGATCGACACCGATTGGTGGCAGGTGATCGGGATGCAGCGATCCGAAACGCATCAGGTGCGCTGGGATCATGCCCCCGTCACCGACGCGGATCGGCTCGGCCAGCCCGATAGCTATGCACGAGAGCCCTATTTCAGCGGCGGCGCGCTGCGTTTCGTGGCGGTTCATGCAGGCGGCGTGGCGGGTATCTGCGACCTCAGCCGCGATCATCTGGTGAAGACGGGGCGGGCCGACGATCCCTTCCAGACCGCCCGAATGGCCGAATTGTTCGCACTGGCCGATGGCGCGGCCGCCATCGTAAGGCGGACGGCGCGACTGTGGTTCGAGGATGCCGAAGGAGGAGACGAGCCACGCCTGGCACGCGTGGCGGCGGCCCGATTGGCGGTGGCCGATGCGGCCGAACGGGCGATCGTCGTCGCGCGCGAGGCGGTGGGGCTGGCTGGCCAGTTCCACAGCCATCCACTCTCGGCCATGCTCAGCGATCTGGCGGTCTATCTCCGCCAGCCGGCCCCGGACGCCCAAAGGCTCCGTGTCGGTCATGCGGTTCGACAGGGTCTGTTGGTGCCCGGCTTGTGACGCTGGATCTCAAAGCCGTTTGCCGCGCGGTCATCGTTGCACCCCATCCGGATGACGAGATCATCGGGGCGACTGGCCTGATACAGGCCTTGCGGCGGCAGGGCAGCATGGTCCGGGTCATCGTGGTCAGCAACGGCGCTGCCTCGCATCCGAATAGTGGGGCATGGCCCCCCGAACGACTGATCGCGGCGCGTCGGCAGGAAAGTCTGTCGGCGCTCCGCCGTCTGGGTGTGACGCGTCAGCATGTGACCTTCCTGGGGCTGCCCGATGGCAATCTTTCCGCCGAAACGCTGCTATGTCGTCGGCGGTTAAACCGGGCGATCCGTCGGTGCCGTGGTTTGGACATGCTCGTCGGACCCGCCATGACCGACGCGCATCCCGATCACCGGGCCGTCGCAGCGGCGCTTCGGGCCGTCCGGTTTTCGGGACGACGCATGACCTATCAGGTCTGGCCGCCGCAACGCACGAGGGTCGCCCGATGCCGAACCGTTTCGCTGGCGGGCGGGGTGGCGGCGAAGCGATCGCTGATCCGGATGCATCGCACCCAATTGGGCGCGATCACCGACGATCCTCATGGCTTTGCGATCGCACGCCATGAACTCGTGGTCTTCGCCCACGCGGTCGAACAGTTCGCCCAGGACGCGCGATGAGGCCTATCGATCTCACCGATTTTGCCGACAAATTCGCGGCGAATGATGACCCTTGGCGGACTTGCTCCGACCGGGACGAAGCCGTGAAGCGTGCGGCGATCCTGCATGCCTTGGGGCCAGGCCCCCTTGGCCGCGTTCTGGAACTGGGAAGCGGCAACGGATCGAATAGCCGAGCCATGGCCGCTCGTGCCTTGCGTCTTCACGCGACAGAGGGAACGCCCGAAGGTACGGCGCTGACTGCCCGAGCCATCGTGGACTGGCCTCGCGCGCGTGCCATCCGCTTGGCTTTGCCTGCGCGACTCCCGCAAAGAGAGTATGATGCGATCGTGATCGCAGAACTGCTCTATTATCTACCCCCGCAGGCGATGAGGGACGTCGCCAAGTGCGTCGCCCAGGCGCTACGCCCCGGCGGACGACTGGTATTCGCCCATCATCAGGTCGACTATTACGACTTCGTGCAGCACGCAGCTGGGATACAGCAACGCTTTCTCGATCTGACGGGCCGATCCTGGCGGATAAGTACGATGCGTCGCACAAGAAGGTGGCATGTGATGGTCGCGCGTTCGATTTGCGGGGCCGGGGCCCGGTGGCCAACCCACCTATGACTCCCATTCTTCCGCATTTTAGCAACACAAATTCAAGGGATCGGCCGATAGCTCCCATGAACTGACGGCAGGGGGCAGCAATATAGAATAGCGGTATGAAATGGGCGTAATTGGGTCATTCTGCTACCCGACCGGCTGGGATACGCGGCGTTTTGGTTTGGCGTCGACGGGCGTCAGCACAAAGGCAAATGACGTCGCGCACGATCAGACTTCGCCCCACCCCGTTGCGTGCCGATGAGCGCTTCGGTATCCCGTCAACGGTGACAATGAACCAACCTGACGCTCGGCAGGAGCTTATCAAAGCCCTGATCGCC
>CAJYRU010000016.1 GCA_913777295.1 uncultured Sphingomonas sp.
CCCGGTTGGCCGCCGTCCAGGCGCTGTACCAGCATGAGATGGAAGCGACGCCGATCCCGGCGCTGCTCCACGAATTCCACCAGCACCGGCTGGGCGCGACCATCGAAGGCGTCGAATATGCCGAGGCGGACGTCCATTTCTTTGACGATGTGGTCAGGGGCGTCGATGCCCGCCGCGAAGAGATCGACGCGCTGATTTCGACCAAGCTGTCGAGCGGGTGGACCATCGATCGGCTGGACAAGCCGATGCGCCAGATCCTGCGCGCCGGGACGTACGAACTGCTGGCGCGGGTCGATGTGCCGGTGGCGGCGGTCATCAGCGAATATCTGGACGTGGCCGATGCGTTCTACGACCGGCGGGAGAAGGGGTTCGTCAACGGGCTGCTCGATTCGGTGGCGAAGCAGGTTCGGGTTTAACGCCCTCTACCTTTCTCCATTACCTTGTCCGTTTGCTTCGAGCGGAGGTTCGAGCCTGTCGAGAACCGTAGTCGAGAAGGGGTTGCCCCGGGCGGGGAGTTCTCGACAGACGCTTCTCGACAGGCTCGAAGCTGCTCGAACCGAACGGGGTGGGTGGGGAAGCGCGCGGTTGATGCCCACTCCGTTCGTCCTGAGTAGCCGCTGAGCCTGTCGAAGCGGCGTATCGGAGGACCGCCACGGGTGCTTCGATACGGGCCTTCGACTTCGCTCAGTCCCTACTCGGCACGAACGGTCTTTCACCGAGCGGACGGAGCCAGCCACCCCCGGATCGCCGCATTGACCGCCTCCGGTGCCTCCCACGGCACGAAATGCCCGGCATCCACCTCGACCACCGTCAGGTCGGGCACATAGTCTCCCAACCCCGCCAGCTGCACCGGCAGCAGCGCTTGGTCCTGCACGCCCCAAATCACCAGCGTCGGCTGCGTCACGGGCGGGAACGGGCCGTCGAGCCAGGCGGGGCGCTGCGGCGTCTCGCCGGGGGCGGGAACGATGATCGGCGAGGCGCGGTACCAGTTGAGCATCGCGGTCATCGCGCCGGGATTGGCCCATTCGTCGAGATACGCCGCCCTGTCCTCGCCTGCGATCGCGCGGGTCACGAACCGGGCAAAGCCGTTGGCAAAGAAATGTTCGAGGCCGGTACCCACCAGCCCCTTGTCGAGGGTCGTATCGCGGAAGCGGGTCATATACTGGCTGGCGGCGCGCTGGGCCGGGTCGTCGAACAGCGAGCGCTGGAAGACCAGGGGATGCGGGGCGTTGCAGATGATGAGCCGGTCGATCCGGTCGGGATGGTTGAGCGCCGCCATCCACGCGATCGCACCGCCCCAGTCATGGCCGACCAGCGTGAAGCGACCGATGCCCAGCGCGTCGGCCAGTGCGATCAGGTCGGCGACGATCCGCGCGGGGGCGTATTCCTCGACCGTCGGCGGCTTGTCCGAGGCGGCATAGCCGCGCTGGTCGGGGGCGACGACAAGATAGTCGCGGGCGAATTCGGGCAGCTGGTGCCGCCACGTCCGATGCGATTCGGGAAAGCCGTGGAGAAAGATTATCGCCGGATGCGCTGGGTCGCCCGCGACGGCGACGTCGAGCGACACCCCGGTCGACAGCGCGATACGGCGCGGGTCGGTCATGGATAGCTCACCGTCTTGGGAATTTCCGGAATCGGGATGAATTCCTCGGCATCGTCGGGCACTTTGGGGAAGTTGCCGGCCTTCCAGTCGCGTTTCGCCTGGTCGATGCGGTCGCGGCGCGACGAGACGAAGTTCCACCAGACGAAGCGCGGCGTGGTGAACGCCTCCCCGCCGCACAGCATGACGCGCGCGCCGCCGGACGAGCGCAACGTCGCGGCGATGCCGGGGCGCAGGACGTAGAGCGTCATCGGTTCGAGGGCGACACCGTCCAGCGTCGCATCGCCATGCGTCAGGTAGAGCGCGCGTTCGTCGGCGCCCGCATCGATCGGGATCGCGCCGTTCGCGTCGAGGATGATGTCGGCATAGATGGTTGCGGCATATTGGGTGGTGGGTGCGGACACGCCCCACAGGTCGCCCATGACGACGCGAGCGGTCGCGCCGCTGGCGGAGACGATCGGCAGTTTCGCCGCTTCAACATGTTCGAAGGCCGGGTCCATTTCCTCGTGTGATTCGGGCACCGCCAGCCAGGTCTGGATCCCCGAGAGCAGCGGGCCGCCGGCGCGTTCATCGGCCGGCGAGCGTTCGGAATGGACGATGCCGTGGCCCGCCGTCATCAAATTGACCGCGCCGGGTTCGATCCGGGCAAAGGTGCCCAGCGAATCGCGATGGTCGATCGCCCCGCCGAACAGATAGGTGACGGTGGCAAGGTTGATGTGCGGGTGCGGGCGCACGTCGATCCCCTGTCCGGGGTCGAGTTCGGCCGGGCCCATCTGGTCGAAGAAGATGAACGGGCCGACCATGGTCCGCGTCCGGGTCGGCAGGGTGCGATGCACCTTGAACCCGCCCAGGTCGTGGGTGATCGGCTGGATCGTCTGAAGGAAGAAGCGGTCGTTTTCCATCAGTCGGCGTCCAGTTCGGGATAATGGCGAAAGATGCCGTCGGTATTGAAGGCGATCCGGCGGTCGCTGGCAAGATAGGCGGCGATGCCGGGCAGCTCGGCGACCCGGTCGCGGATCGCGATCAGCCGGGGGAGTTCGGGGGCCAGCGTCGCCATTCGCCGGGGAAAGGCATAGCGCAGCCCCTCCACGATCTGGAACAGCGAGGTGTCGACATAGGTCCAGCGATGATCGATCGCCCACGGCCCGTCATGTTCGCCGATCAGCATGTCGAAATAGCGCAGATATTTGGGGAGGCGTTCGCGCAGGAACTGGTCTGCGTTGCGTGCGGCTTCGGGGCGCTGGTCGGCGTAGTAGCTGCCGATCGCGACCGGATGGTGGACGGCATGGACCTCGCTCACCAGGTCGGCGATGGTCAGCTGCCACTGGTTCGCCCATTGCCGGTCGCGAATGCTGGACAGCGCCACGCCGTGGCGCTCGCCCAGATATTGCAGGATATTGGCCACCTGCGCGATGCGCATTCCGTCCAGTTCGAGGAAGGGCGGAGCGAACGGCGCGCGCGGCGACCGGTCCAGATGGCGCTGCATCGCGTCCGCGCCCTGCAGTCGGGCGCAGTCGCGATAGTCGATTCCGGCAGCCTCCATCGGCAGGCGGATGAATTCCCCGCGTCCCTGTATGGTCGGCCAGTACCAGAGGTCGTAGATCAATCATGGTCTCCGGGTGCGCGGGCGCGGATCGCCAGTGCGTGAATGCGGGTCGCCAGCAGGTCGGCCAGCGCGCGGTTCACCAGCCGCTGCCGCGCGACGCGCGACTGGCCGGCAAAGGCATCGGCGACGATGTCGACCGAGAAATGCGTCTCGCCCGTGCCGTCGTCGCCCATATGGCCGGCATGATGGTGGCTGTCGTTGGTGACGGCCAGCCGTGCAGGGGACAGGGCGTCCCGCAGACGGGCGGCGATCAGGTCGGCGAGGGGCATGGTGGCGGTCTCGGTCATGCGACCTATATAGCGCGTTTTTTCAAAGGGAGTCGCGGGCTGCGCGAGAGATTATCCAAGGATCGTCCCAATGCCCGGTTCCATGGGCGGATGGAGGCGAATGGCCGCCCGTGCGAAGTGCCCGGATGCCCCGAAGCCGGGGAATTCCGTGCGCCGCCACTGGAGGGTGCGCCGCAGGGCGGCGACCGGCCGAGCGCCTATCGCTGGTTCTGCCTCGACCATATCCGCGCGTTCAACGCGGGCTATAACTATTTCGCCGGCATGACGGCGGAGGAGATCCACGACGCCCAGCGGCCCTATGCCGGGTGGGAGCGCGAGACACGTGCCTTTGCGCGGGCCGGGACCGATCCGGGGCCGGCCTGGGCCGACTTCGCCGATCCGCTGGACGCGATCGGGGCGAAGTTCCGGACCGCGCGCGAGGCACGGGCCGAGCGGCAGGACGGGCGGCCGCTCAGTCCGGCGGACCGGTCGGCGCTGAAGGTCATGGGACTGGCGGTCGATGTCGACCGGACGGGGTTGCGCAAACGCTATTCGGAGCTGGTGCGGCTGTACCATCCGGACCGCAATGGCGGCGATCGCAGCCATGAGGCAGCGTTGCAGAAGGTGATCGCGGCGTATCAGCAGCTGAAGGGCGCGGCGGCGTTTGCTTGAGGTGTTTCCCTTCCACCCACTCCGTTTGCTTCGAGCGGAGGTTCGAGCCTGTCGAGAACCGTAGTCGAGAAGGGGTTGCCCCAAGCAAACGGGTTCTCGACGGGCGCTTCTCGACAAGCTCGAAGCTGCTCGAACCGAACGGAGTGCGTGGGGTAGGGGTGGACGCGGCGAGGTCGTTTCAATCCAGCCCCAGCGCCACCGCCTCCAGCTGCTGCGCGACCATCGCCCAGCCGCCTTCGAACCCCATTTCGGCGTGCATCTTCGCGGTTTCCTCGTCCCAGTGGCGGGCAGCGGCGCGGTAGAGCGTTGCGCCGTCGCCCTCCGCGTCGAAGGTGAAGACGCCGACGAAGGCGAGCCGCTGCGGCTGCGGAACCCAGCCGGGGGCGAAGGCGTTGGTAAAGACGATCCGCTGCTGCGACACGACGTCGAGGATCACGCCCTCGCCGGTCATCGCCTCGCCGCCCGGACCGCGCATCGTGGTGGCGAAACGGCCGCCGGGTAGCAGGTCGAGGCCGAGCAGCTCGGTGGTCCACGGGCGCGGCGCCCACCATTTGGGGAGATGCTGCGTCCATGCGCGCCACACCGTGTCGACGGGGGCGGGGATGCGACGTTCGATCGCGAGTTCAAGGGTCATGGGCGCGCTCCTACCAGGCCGAAGCGTGTGCCCATAGGGTCAAGGGCGACGACCGAAAAGCTGCCGCCGGGGATCTGGTCGGGGCCCTGCAATACCGTGCCGCCGCCGCCCGCGATGCGCGCGGCGGCGGCGTCGATGTCGGCGACATGGGTGTAGAATTGCCAGCCGGCCTGCCCGCCCGGCACCATGCCCATCGCCGCGCCGATGCCCGTGTCGCCGCTCAACAGAAACTTGTAATCGCCCCATGCCCCCATCGGCATCGACCCTTCCTGTCGCCAGCCGAACCGGTCGCGATAGAAGGCGATGGCGGCATCGGG
>CAJYRU010000017.1 GCA_913777295.1 uncultured Sphingomonas sp.
GCAAAACAGCGGATCAAGCCGGTGCTGGACGTCGCCATCCGCCGGTTCGAGGCCTTTTCGCGGTTGCAGGCGGAGCTGGCCGAGGCAAAGACCGCGCTGGCCGATCGCCAGACGATCGACAAGGCGAAGGCGATTCTGATGCGGCGGCGTGGCATCGGCGAACCCGCGGCCTATGCGCTGCTGCGCGGGCACGCCATGCAGTCCAACCGCCGCATCGCCGAAGTGGCGGAGGCGATCGTGACCAGCGACGCGCTGATGGGAGATTTGCCGTGAGCCTCGACCATTTCCGCATCGGTTTCCTGCCGCTGGTCGATGCCGCGCTGCCGATCCTGGCGCATGAACTGGGTTTTGCGGAGGAGCAGGGGGTCGCAATCGATCTGGTCCGCGATGTGACCTGGGCGGCGGTGCGCGACCGCCTGCTCTATGGCCACACCGACGCCGCGCACATGGTCGCGCCGCTCGCCATCGCGACCAGCCTCGGTCGTGACCGGCCGGCGGTGCCGATGGCGGTGCCGTTCGTGCTGGGGCTGAACGGTAATGCCATCACCTTTTCGACCGCGCTGGGCGAAGCGTGCGGTCTGGGCGAGGATCTGGGTGACCCGCTTGCCGTCGGCGCAGCGCTAAAGGTCGTGGCTGAGGCCCGCGCAGTGACGGGGAAGCGGCTGCGCTTCGGCGTGGTGCATCGCTATTCCAGCCATAACTATATGCTGCGCTACTGGTTGGCCGGAGTCGGTATCCGCCCGGACGTCGACGTCGAGATCGTGGTGACCAGTCCGCCCTTTGCCGCCGATGCGCTGGCGGCGGGGGAAGTCGACGGCATCTGCGTGGGGGAGCCGTGGAATTCGATCGCGGTCGATCGCGGCGTCGGACGGATCGCGCTGGCGACCGCGCAAATCTGGCGGCGCGGTGTCGAAAAGGTGTTGGCGATGCGGGCCGACACCGCCGCGGAGCGCGGCGATGCGACGCTGCGGCTGATCCGTGCGCTGCACGCGGCTGCTGCGCATTTCGTCGATCCCAATATGGTCGAACGAAGTGCGGCGATCCTCGCCCGGCCCGCTTATCTCGACGCGCCGGTCGATGCGATCCTGCGCGCGATCACCGACCATATCCGCGTCGTGCCCGGTGGCGTGCCGGTCCATTATCCCGACTTCATGTTCCAGTATCGCGAGGCGGCGAATTTCCCGTGGCGCAGCCAGGCGGCGTGGCTCTATGCCCAGATGACGCGCTGGAGCGAGCGGCCGTTCGACGCGCACGAAGCGACGGTCGCGGCCGCTACCTTCCGCCCCGACCTGTATCGCGCCGCGCTTGCCGGATCGGGTGCGCCGCTGCCTGGAGCGAGCTCGAAGCTGGAGGGCGCGCTGGGCGGGCCGATCGGTGCCGGTTCGACACAGGGGCGGCTGATGCTGGGCAGCGACCGGTTCTTCGACGGGCGGTCGTTCGATCCCGACGATATTCCGGGGTATCTGTCCGACCTGCCATGAACCTTATTTTGCTGCGCCTGCGAAAGGGTCTTGTGCCCGGCCGGCGAATCAGGCAGCTTCACGATAGCCCGGCAATGGCGTCGGGCACGACATAGCAGCGACATGCCTCTCCAGCGTCGGGGAGGTTTCCGCTGACGGATGACGGGCACCGGTCCGTAGTCCGACACAGGCAACGAAGCCGCCAGAACGCACCCGACATGGGTCGCCGTTCTGGCGGCTTTTTTCGTTTCCGGCTCTGGGAGGCAGGAATGGCAACGGCATATTGGCAGGATACGCAGGATCAGCACGAGGGTAGCGACAGCTTCTGGCATAGCGGGCATCGGCCGACGCTGATCGCCGCATTCCTGTATTTCGACCTGGCGTTCATGGTGTGGGTGCTGCTGGGGCCGCTCGCGCCTGACATCGCGCTGACGCTGGGCCTGTCGCCCGCGCAAAAGGGGCTGATGGTCGCGGTGCCGACGCTGGCGGGGGCGATCCTGCGGGTGGTCAACGGGCTGGCGGTCGACCGGATCGGGCCGAAGCGTGCCGGGGCAATCAGCCAGATCATCGTGATCGCCGGGCTGTTCACGGCATGGATGCTCGGCGTGAACAGCTTTGGCGGCACGCTCGCGCTGGGCGTGATCCTCGGTTTTGCCGGAGCGTCGTTCGCCATCGCCCTGCCGCTCGCCAGCCGCTGGTATCCGCCGGAGCATCAGGGCAAGGCGATGGGCCTTGCCGGCATGGGCAATTCCGGCACCGTCCTCGCCGCATTGTTCGCGCCGGCGCTGGCCAAGCTGTTCGGCTGGAACACGGTGCTGGGGCTGGCCTGCATCCCGCTGACGCTGGTTTTTATCGCCTATATGGCGATGGCGAAGGACGCGCCGAATGCCCCGGCGCCCCGGTCGCTAACCGCCTATCTCAGCCCGCTCAAACAGGCCGACGCCTGGTGGCTGATGGCATTCTATGCCGTGACCTTTGGCGGGTTCGTCGGGCTGGCCGCCAGCCTGCCGGTCTATTTTACCGACCAGTTCGGGCTTTCGACCATTGCGGCCGGGTACTGTACCGCCGCCTGCGTCTTTGCCGGGTCGCTGGTCCGGCCGATGGGCGGGGCGCTGGCCGACAGGATCGGGGGCGTGAAGGCGCTGACCGTCGTGTTCGCGGTCGCCGCGCTGGCGCTGGTCGGGGTCGGCGCGGCGGGCAGCGTAGCGGCGGCGCTGGCGCTGTTCGTACTGGCGATGCTGGCACTGGGCACCGGCAATGGCGCGGTGTTCCAGCTGGTGCCGCAGCGTTTCGCCGCGGAGATCGGTGTGATGACTGGGCTGGTCGGCATGGCCGGTGGGGTCGGGGGCTTCTACCTCGCCTCCTCGCTGGGCCTTGCCAAGCAATGGACCGGCAGCTTCGCACCCGGCTTCCTGATCTTCGCCGGGTTGTCGATCCTGGCGCTGGTCGGGCTGACGCTGGTCAAGGCGGGCTGGCGCCGCCGCTGGACCACTGCCGAGGGCGTGCGGATCTGATGCGCGCGCTGCTGACCCTTCCGCTGCTGGCGGCGACGCCGGCCATGGCGCAGACGGTCACCCCGCTCGCCGAAGCCCGCCTGCGCTACGAACATGTCGAGCAGGCGGGCCTCCCCGCCGATGCCGATGCGGTGACCGCCCGCATCCGCACCGGGGTGCAGGTGAGCCGGGGACCGTGGTCCGCGCTGGCCGAGGCGCAGGGAACGCTGGCGATCGTCGGCGACTATTATGACGGGCTGCACGGTGCGCAGAGCCGCCCGCTGGTCGCCGATCCGCAGAACATCGCGCTCTACCGCGCGCAACTGCGCTACGCCGATGCGGGGCAGGCGGTGACGGTCGGCCGCCAGCGGATAGCGCTCGACGATGAGCGCTTCGTCGGTGCCATCCCCTTTCGCCAGAATGCGCAGACCTTCGACGCGGTGCGCGGCGAGTTCCAGCCGGTGCAGGGGGTGAAGGCCGATCTGAGCTATGTCTGGTCGATCCGCACCTTGTGGGGCATCGACGGCAACGGCGCGCGGCAGCCGGCAATTTCCGGGAATACCCTGCTGGCCAATATCGGCTGGACCTCGCCGCTGGGGACGCTGACCGGTTTCGGCTACTGGATCGACGAGGATGAGGCGGTGGTCCAGAACTACCGCCTGTCGAGCCGGACGCTGGGCG